>WLEG01000043.1 GCA_009704425.1 Actinomycetota bacterium
GCCATGGGCGCCATGGTCGAGCGCAACGGATTCGATCCCGGTCTCATCGACGATGTCGTGATGGGATGCGTCATGCAGGTGGGCGAGCAGTCCACCAACATCGCGCGCAACGCGGTTCTGGCCGCGGGCTGGCCCGAGGGTGTTCCGGGCACCACCATCGATCGCCAATGCGGTTCGTCGCAACAGGCGGCCCATTTCGCCGCGCAGGGTGTGATGGCCGGTGCGTACGACATCGTGGTGGCCGCGGGCGTCGAAGTGATGACCCGCGTGCCGATGGGCTCGGCGATGGCCGACGGGAAGTACGGCTGGCCGTTCGGCCCGCGCGCCGTCGCCCGCTACCAGGACGAGGGAGGCCTCGTTCCTCAAGGAGTGTCGGCCGAGATGATCGCCGACAAGTGGAACATCTCGCGCGACGACATGGATCGCTTCGGTGTCCAGTCACAATCCCGCGCCGCGCGGGCCACGGCCGAGGGGAGATTCGAGCGCGAGATCCTGCCGGTTCTCGATGCCGAGGGAAACCTGATGACGCGCGACGAGGGTATTCGTGACACCAGCATGGAGAGCCTGGGCAAGTTGAAGCCGTCGTTCCGCAGTGAAGAAGACGGTGGTCGCGTCACCGCGGGCAACTCGTCCCAGATCACCGACGGTGCCTCGGCGCTGCTCATCATGAGCGAGGCCAAGGCCAAGGCCCTCGGACTGACGCCCCGCGCCCGTTTCGTGAACTTCAGCCTGGCGGGAGACAACCCTCGCTACATGTTGACCGCGCCGATCCCGGCCACCCGCAAGATTCTCGAGCGAACCGGTCTCAGCATCCACGACATGGACGTCATCGAGATCAACGAGGCGTTCGCCTCGGTGGTGCTGGCGTGGGAGAAGGAATTCCACCCCGACATGGAGAAGGTGAACCCCAACGGTGGGGCGATCGCCCTCGGACACCCACTCGGTTGCTCGGGCGCGCGATTGATGACGACTCTCCTGCACGAACTGGAGCGCACCAACGGTCGTTACGGACTGCAGACCATGTGCGAAGGCGGCGGCATGGCCAACGCCACCATCATCGAACGCCTCTGATCCATGGACCTGGCCCGCATCATCTGGTTGAGCGGTGCCGCCCTGCTGTTCCTGTTCCTGTGGCGGGTGGGGGTCGGCATGCTGCGCAGCATGACCACGCCCCTGCCTCCGCCTCCGCCCGAAGGGGAGCTACGCAAGGTCAACGTGAAGTACCGGTGCAGTGTGTGCGGGCTCGAAATCAAGATGATGTTGGCCCCCGAAGAGGATCCGGACCCTCCGCGACACTGCTTGGAAGACATGGATCTGGTGGCCCCCGTCGAGTGAACGACGAGTTACATCGGTGTGACTATCCCCCAAGTTATCCACAGGCTGGGGATAGCATTTTCACGCTAAATGCCTGTTCAGGCCCCTAATGATACTTGGTGGCTGTGTACAGCCCACCGAGGATGAAGGCCAAGCCGGCGACGAGGTAGTAGTTGCTGCGTCCCCCGGGAACCGCGCCCAAGTAGTACAGCAAGATGATGAGCGCACCCACGATGAACAGGGCGAACATCAGGATCGGTACCCAGCGCGGGCTTTCCTTCACGTACGAGGGGATGGGTGGCGTGTACCGAGTGGAGGCCGCCACGCCGTGTTCGTTGTGAGTGGGATTCGTCGACCGCGCCTCACCGGGCTTGGTGCCCTTGGGGGTCGTGCGTCCGCCTGTTTTCCTTTTCGGAGGTGCCACGACGATGAGTGTAGTGGCAGGCTGGGACCGTGACCCGTGTGCTGGTGCTCGATAGCTACGACAGTTTCGTGTACAACCTCGTGCAATATCTCGGAGAGCTCGGCGCCGAGCCGGTGGTCCACCGCAACGACGACCTGACCGTGGACGACGCGCTGGCCCTCGACGTGGACGGCGTGTTGCTGTCCCCGGGCCCGGGGCGCCCGGAGGATGCCGGCATCATCTGTGACGCCATCATTCCCTTCGCCGAACGGGGCACCCCGGTGTTCGGCGTCTGCCTCGGTCACCAGGCCATCGGCCACGTCTTCGGTGGCCGGGTGGTTCGAGCCCCGCAGTTGATGCACGGCAAGACCAGTCCGGTGCGCCACCGTGACCTCGGCGTGTTCGCCGGAGTGGAGAACCCGGTCACGGCCACGCGCTACCACTCGTTGGTGATCGACCCGGACGGGTTACCCGACTGCTTGGAGGTCACCGCCGACACCGAGGACGGAATCCTGATGGGCGTGCGACACCGGTCTCTTCCGATCGAGGGAGTGCAGTTCCACCCCGAGAGCATTCTCACCGGGTCGGGTCACGCCATGTTGCGCAACTTCCTGAACAGCTGTCGCCACTGATCACGGCGCCGGGCGCCGATGAACTCACGGTGTCGTGGTGGGTGGTGTCGTGGTGGATGGTGTCGTGGTGGTGGCCGGCGTGGCCGCCTTGCCCACCTTCAGCAGGATGCGTCCCCCGGGGGCGATCTGCACACCCGCGCTGGGATCCTGAGCGATCACCAATCCGTCGTTGGCGCTTCCGGACGGAACCTCGATGTACTCCACGCGAATGACGAACCCGCGCAACGCCGAGCGCGCCTCGGCCTCGGTGATGCCGGTGACCGGGGGAACCGCGATGGTGGCCTGACCGGTCGACACGTACAGCGTCACGGGCGAACCCTTGGTGGTCTGGCTGGAGATGTTGGGGCTGGTGCGGGTGACGCGTCCGGCCTCCACGGTGTCGCTGGCTTCGGGCACCACCGACACGATGAAGTCGAACGGCTCGCCCTCCAGCAACGAACGAGCCGCATCACTCGTTTGCCCCTGGACATTGGGGATCTGCACGATCCCACTGCCCTGGCTGACGATCAGGTCGATCGTCGCCCCGCCCAACACCTGCTCTCCCTCGGCGGGTGTGGTGGCGATGATGGTGTTCTCGGGCACGGTGGCATCGTTCTGCATCGTGATGGATCCGATGGTGAGACCCAGATCGAGGAGCGCGAGACGCGCTTGCTCGACGGTGAGACCGGCCAGTCGCGGCACCGGAACCGGATCGTTCGAGGGGTTGTAGATCACCTGCACGGTGTCGCCCTCGCTGACCTGTTCACCCGGTGCCGGAATCTGCTTCCACACCACGTTGGCGTCCACGGTGGAGGTTTCCTCGGCCACGGGAATCACGTCGAGTCCGAGGTCCTCCAGGGTGGTGACGGCCTCCTCGAGGGTGAGGCCGGTGACGCTCTGAATGGGGAAGGTGGTGCTGGTCGGCCCTCCACCGGAGAGCGCGATGACGGCCACCACGCCCGCGATCAGCAGAACCATGACCGCCGACACCGCAGCGATGACGATGTTGCGACGACGACGTTGCAGGTCGTCGGGCACCGAGACCCCACCACCGGACGTCTGGCCGGGGGCCAACTCGGGGTTGGCCACGATGATGGTGCGCGGCAGAGGCATGGTGGCTCCGGCCTCGGGGCTCGCGCTGGAGCGCGGTGCGGCGACGGTCGTGGCGGGCTGCACGAGGGTGGCCGCGTCGTCGGGCCCGATGAGCGGGGTCTCACCGATGACCGCCGTGGGTGCGTCCATGGCGGTGGGCGTGGGGTCGCCGTCGCGACGATTGATGAGTGCGGCCAACGCTTGCACCGGCAATCCCTCTCGGAAGCGACGCAAGTCGTCACGCACCGCTTGAGCATTCGGGTAGCGCCGCGAGGGATCCTTGGCCAGAAGCCGCGCCGCGATGGCTTCGAAGGCCCGGGGCACGTCGGGCCTGATTTCATTGAGTGGTTGGGGCTGTTCGTGGACCTGCTTGTACGCGATGGCCATCGGGCTCTCGCCGGTGAACGGCGGTCGACCGGCCACCATCTCGTAGAGCACGACACCGAGCGAATACAGATCGCTGCGGGGGTCGGGCTGTCCGCCCTGGGCCTGCTCGGGAGAGAAGTACGCGGCGGTCCCCATGACGGCGCCCACCTGGGTGAGGGAGTTGTCGGCGGCACTACCCAGCGCCCGTGCGATACCGAAGTCGGCGACCTTCAGCGACCCGTTGTTGCCGAGCAGGATGTTGCCGGGCTTGATGTCGCGGTGGATCACGTTGTTGCGGTGGGCGAACTCGAGACCCGAGGCGATCTCGATCCCCACTTCGGCGGCCTTGTCGGGGCTGACTTGGCCAATCTCGCGTAACGCCTCGGCCATGGTGCGCCCGGGGATGTACTCCATGGCCATGAAATAGGTGTTGTTGCTGCGACCCCAGTCGTAGACGCTGACGATGTTCGGATGATTCAGGTTGGCCGCCGACTGGGCCTCGCGGCGGAAGCGCTCGACGAACGACGGGTCGGTGGCGAACTCGGGGAAGAGCACCTTGATGGCGACCAGCCGGTCGAGGAGCAGATCGCGGGCCAGGTAGACGTCGGCCATACCGCCCCGACCGATGCGTTGTTGCATCTCGTAGCGATCGTTCAGCGTGGTCGGGCCGGCCTCGGACATAGGTGGGCAAAGGCTACCGACGGGGGCCGTGCGGTCCGAGTCGCCCCTGCTCAGTGGGGGTCAGAGGGACGTGCTCCGTCGGATCACAGACCCAGTGCCACGTCGAGCACGCGGCTGGCAATCGGTCCGGCCAACGTTCCGCCGGTTCCCTCGCTGATCTCGGCCGTCGTGCCCTTCAGCATCACCACGATGGCGTACCGCGGAGCCTCGGCGGGTGCGTACGCCACGATCCACGCATGACTGCGTTCGGGTTCGCCGGCCATGTTCAACTGCGCCGTGCCCGTCTTGGCCGCCGCGCGGACGCCGTTCGACAGACGCAGACAACACGAGGCGGTGCCGGTGTCGGCCACTTCTTCCATGAGTGCACCGATCTTCTCGGCCGTGGATGGAGTCATGGTCGTGCGCCACGCGGTGGGTGCCGTGCGACGCAGGGTGCGCCCGTCCCGGTCGAACGTGGCCGCCACCACGTGGGGTCTCATCATCACGCCCTCGTTGGCCACCGAGGCGGCCACCATCGCCATGTGCACGGGGACCATGGTGGTGTTCCCTTGTCCGAACCCGCCGATGCCCAACAGGGGAATGTTCCGTTCGAAGTAGTCGACGTCACCGAAGAAACTGGCGGCGGGTGCCGGGAGGTCGATGGGCACCTTGTCGCCGATGCCGAATCGTTCGGCGGCACTCACCATGGTCTCGGGCCCGAGGTCGATGGCCATACGTGCGAACGGCGTGTTGCACGAACGTCGGAACACCTCCGTGAGATCGCCGCCGCAGACCTTTCCGCCGTAGTTCTGGATCGGGTCGATGGTTTGTGGCGGCAGGAACTCGGACTCCTCGGCCCAGACGGTGGTGTCGTCGACGAGACCGGAGTCGAGGGCCGCGGCGGTGGTGATGATCTTGAACGTCGAACCCGGCATGTAGCGCTCCTGGTAGGCGTTGACCAGTAACGGCTTGCCCGGTGCCGCGTCGAGGTAGTCGAAGACGGACTCGGCTTCGTCGGCGTCGTGGGTGGCCACCAGATTCGTGTCGTAGGTGGGCCACGAGTACATGGCTTTCACCGCACCGGTGGAGGGCTCCAGCACCACCACGGTTCCCTCGCGACCCGCCAACGCGGCCTTGGCGGCTTCCTGGATACGGGAGTCGATGGTGACCTCCACGTCACCGGTGACGCCGCGACCGCTGAACAGTGATCCGATACCGGTGATCTGCTGGGCCGCGGTGCGACCGGCCAACACGTCGTTCTCGACCCTCTCCACACCGGTCGCGCCGAAGCCGAAGGTGTAGTAGCCGGTGATGGACGTGTAGGTGTCGCCCTTCGGGTAGGTGCGTTGCCAGTCGAAACCGTCGCCGGGCTCGCTGGCCACGCTCGTGGCGATCACCACACCGTCGGACGTGACGATGTCGCCGCGCGGATCGTTGAAGTTCCTCACCGTCTGGCGCGTGTTGCGCGAGTCGTTGTCGAGGGTGTCCTTGCGACCGACCTGGATGAGGTTGAGTTGCACGAACAGAACGATGTAGAGGCCGAAGAGGACCACGGCCAGCTTGCCGATGCGCCGGTTCATTCGGCCGCTCCCGTGCGCGCGGTGCGTCGACGAGCTCGTGCGGCCTCGAAGCGTTCCATCGCACTCATCTGATCGGGAGCCTCGCCGAGGCGCTTGGCCGTGTTGTCGCTGATGCGCAACAGCAACGCGAGGAGAACGTAGTTGGCCACCAGACTCGAACCGCCGTAGCTGACGAAGGGCAACGTGATTCCGGTGAGTGGAACGACGCGGATGACGCCGCCGACGATGATGAACGCCTGCACTCCGACGATGGTGGTCAGGCCGATGGCCAACAGCTTCGCGAAGTCCCGCTTGGCCCGCATCGCCGTGCGCAGACCGGCGCCGATGATGAGCAGGAACGCGATGAGAATCGCCGTGGCACCGAACAATCCCAGTTCCTCCCCGATGGCGGCGAAGATGAAATCGTTCTTGGCCTCCGGAATTCGCGTGGGATCGCCCAAGCCCAAACCGGTTCCTCCGAGCCCGCCACTGCCGAGAGCGAACATCGATTGGGCGATCTGGTATCCGCGACCGCGGTAGCTCTCCCACGGGTCCAGCCAAATGGACACCCGGGTCTGGACGTGGTCGAACAAGAAGTAGGCGACGGTGGCGCTCATCGCGAAGAGGCCGAGACCGATGGTCATGAAGGCCGCTTTCTCCGTGGCGATCCACACCATCACGATGAAGAGGGTGAAGAACAGCAGACTGGAGCCGAGGTCCTTCTGTCCGACCATCAACACCACGCTGAATCCCCAGGCCGCCAACAACGGCAGGAGATCCCGGGGTTCGGGCAACATGAAGCGGCCGACGCGCCACGTTCCGTTCTTGATCAACTCGCGACTTTCGGCGAGATAGGCGGCGAAGAAGAGGGCCAGTGCGATCTTGGCGAACTCTCCCGGTTGGAAGTTGACGGGGCCGACGCTCACCCAGATCCGTGCCCCACCGGAGGAGAAACCCAGGCCGGGCACCATCGGCAAGAGGAGCAGACCGGCGCCGACCGCGAAGTACGTCCATTTGAAGCGGGCCAGATCGTTCACCCGACGCACGACGATCAGGGTGGCGGTGAACGCGATGATTCCGATGAGGGTCCACGTCGTCTGCAGACCGGCCAAGCGCTCGGAGAGTCGAGCGATCATCACGTAGCCGAGGCCGTTCAGCATCGCGGCCACCGGCAGAAGAGTGGAGTCGGCGCCCGGCGCCAGCAGACGCACGGCGATGTGGGCCGACACCAGGACCAACAACAACACGGCGAGAAACGGGAGGATGCGGGGTGGAATGACCGAGTTCTTGCCGAGCGAGGCCAACGTGTACGCACTGGCGGTGATGACGCCGGCGAAGATCACCAGGCGTAGTTCGGTGGCCCGCCGACGTTCGGCGATGAAGCTCACGACACCGATGCGGAAACGACGACGGCGATGGTGATCGCCGCCGACAGGGCGAACATTCCCCACGCACCCACCGCAAACCAACGCGACGGTCGCGACACGTCGGTGGCGGGGAGGGTGCAGACCACGTCGCGCCCTTCCGGGGAGGCGGTCGTTTCGTCGACGGTTTCGAAGTCGACCACCACCACGGTGGTGTTGTCGCGGCCTCCGTTGCGATTGGCCAGATCGACGAGTCGATCGGCCAGGTCCTGAACGTCGGTGGCCTCGCGAATCTCGAGCTCGATCTCGTCGTCGGCCGCCTCGTCCACCAGACCGTCACTGCACATGATGAAGCGGTCGCCGTCCTCCACGTCGAGGGGAAAGGTGTCGACGTCGACGTACGACTCGATGCCCATCGCGCGCAACACGATGTTCCGTTGGAAGTGCACTCGGGCCTCGGCGCGCGTGATGGCGCCGCGGTCGACCAACGACTGCACGTGGGAGTGATCCTTGGTGACCTGTCGCAGTTCACCGTGTCGCCACAGGTACGTGCGCGAATCACCGACGTTGGCCACCACGACCTTGTGCGCCACGGGATCGGTGACCACGAGTCCGGTGAGCGTCGTTCCCATGCCCGCCTTGCTCGGGTCCTCGATGGCCTCCATGAAGATGGCCAGGTTCGCGGTGGACACGGCATCGGCGACCTGATCCTCGGTGACGAGGCCTCCGGGGGCCGAGGTGTGCAGGTCGGAGAGGGTGCCCACGGCGATGGCACTGGCCACCTCGCCGGCGCTGTGGCCACCCATTCCGTCGGCGACGAAGTACAGCCCGTCGATGACGACGTACGAATCCTCGTTGCCGTCACGAATGCGACCGACGTGCGTGCTGGCTCCGACCGAGGCGCGAATCACGGGCGAACCTCGAAGGTGACCAGTCCGATGTGGATGCGATCACCGACGCGCAGACGAGTCGGCTCGGAGATCTCCTTGCCGTTCACCAGGGTGCGATTGGTCGAACCGAGATCCTGAACGGTGGTGTGTCCGTCGATTCGGCGAATCCTCGCGTGTCGTGCGCTCGCTCCGGTGTCGGCCGCCAACTGCACGGTGCACGAGTCGTCGCGGCCGATGACGACGTCGGTGTCGGTGACGTCGACCACCACGCCCTTCATGTCGGCGGGGGAGAGGATGAGCAACGATCCGACGCGATGTCGACGCGCGACCTTGCGGTCGTTGGCGACCGATGCGGTCGGGCGGGGATCGTCGCCGGCCACGTTGAGCGTGACGCGACTGACGGCCGGGACGCGGATCTCGTTCCACACCGCCCACAAGACCCGGGCGAAGAAGGCGTAGAGCGCGAGGAGGAGCACCACCTTGAGAAGCCCGAGTAGTTGATCGGTGATCATCGGCGTCAGGCCTGACGAGCCTCGTAGCGAATGGTGTGGCTTCCAACCGAGATGATGTCGCCATCGCGCAACGCGCGTTCGGCGGAGATCACGACCCCGTTGACCTTCGTTCCGTTGGTGGAACCCAGATCCTTGACCACCCAGCCACCCGCCGCGGGCGCGATCTCGGCGTGTCGACGACTCACGTTGGGATCGTCGAAGACGATGGCGTTGTCGGCGGACCGACCGACGACGAGCGTCTCGACACCCAACTTGATGCGGCGATCGTCGGGCAGCACGACGACGGCGGTGATCGCGGTCGTCCCGGTGGGCCGGATCTCGGAGGACACCTTGATACGCCCCACCTTGAGCGACTCGTCGGAATCGATGGCCACGGAAACCGACCCCTTCAGGTGGTAACCCTCGTCGCCGGCGTACTCCTTGACCGCCTCGACCAGTTCGGCCAGCAGATCTCGACGGACCGACTCCAGAGCGTCGAGATCGGCGGGGGACAGGTGAACGAGAAAATGGTTCGGAACGACACGACGATTCTTGGAGTCCACGCTGCGATTCGCGTCGATCTCGGAGATGAGGCGGCGGCCGATCTCGATGGGGCGGACGTTTCCGCGGAACGCACGGCTGAACACACCTCCGACCATATGCCTTCGACCTTTCTCGCCCGTTTCACCCGGGTCCGACGTTCGACCCGAAAGTAGGTGTGAAGGGTACCGGCGATCGACCGTTGACGGGGCAGGTTGGGGCGGGCGCGGGGTGCTCGGTACCCTGTGAATCCTGTTGCTCGGGCGAGTGGCGGAATGGCAGACGCGCTGGCTTCAGGTGCCAGTGTTCGTAAGAACGTGGGGGTTCAAGTCCCCCCTCGCCCACCAGAGTTGTCGGGTTCCTAGGGAAGTGGTCGGCGACGACTCGCGACCGTCGTCTGGCGGAAGATCACTCCGAACACCACACCGAAGAGTGACCACACCGCGAGGTCGGTTCCTCGACCGGTGGTGGGCAGACCGGCCGCGTCGACGACCTTGAAGCCGATCGATGCCGACTCGTCGCCCACGGTGACGATCGCCGTGTGATCACCAACCGCCAAGTCGGAGGGAATCTTGGCTTGCGCCGAGATGCCGCCGTTCGTGTCGGTCTGGAACTCTCCGATCAGACGGGGGGTCGACATGATGATCGCGCGTCCCGGTGTGAGCGGATCGAGTCCGTAGGCGAGCACGGCGATCCACCCGCCCTGACCCAGCCGGAGCACGCCGTTGAAGTCGACATCGGTGGTCACTCCGTCGGCCGAGATTCCACCGACCATCAACACCAGACCGCCACCGACCAACAGAGCCACGTCCTCGACGGGGATCTCCTCGTTCTGGCCGGTGATCGGATCACGCACGAGTCCGGAGAACACGGCGCCGGTGTCGGTGTAGCGGAGAGTGATCGGAATCACCGTGCGCGCCCCGGCGGCATTTTGAACGATGACGAGCATTTGCTCACCGACGGATCGGATTTGGTCGATCTCGGTTTGTGTGCGCTGAGCGGGAGGAGTGCGTCCGATCGCGGGGTCCACCCGGGTGATCTGCACCGGAACTTCGACGTCGTTGACCACGATCCGACCGACGCCCGGCGTGGAGGGCCAACGCGGGTCGGCGGTCGGGTTGGGCGCGTTGGTGGGGACCGTCAACAACTGGGGGCCACCGGCAATGGTCGGGGGCACGGTGGTGGTCGGTCCCGGGATCGTCGTCGGCAATGTCGTCGTCGGCAATGTCGTGGTGTTCGGCGTCGAGGGCGATGTCGTGCTCGATGTCGTGGTTGTCGTGGTGGTGGTCGGTCCCGGGATCGTCGTTGTGGTCGTCGTCGTTGTGGTTGTCGTGGTGGTGGTGGTCGTGGGTGGCGTGTTCACGGTGATCGAACCGGGAACGTACGTCACCACCCAACCACTGGCCGTTCCACCCGAGCACGTGGTGGGATAGGTGCCCGGGTTCGAGGCGACCGTATAGGTGGTCGAACAGGTCTCCC
>WLEG01000044.1 GCA_009704425.1 Actinomycetota bacterium
TCATGCCGGGAGTGTGGGACGCGCTGTCGGCGCGCATGGTGGCCGCCGCGGGTTTCTCCACGGCGTTCGTGAGCGGTTTCGCGGTGTCGGGGACGTTGCTCGGACTTCCCGACGTGGGGCACGTCGGACAGAGCGAGATGGCCGACGTCACCCGGCGGGCGTCGGTGGTCGCGCCGGACCTGAACCTCGTCGTCGACGCCGACACCGGATACGGCAACGCGATGAACGTCGCGCGCACCGTCGAGATCTGGGAGCGTTCGGGGGCGGCGGGCATCTTCATCGAGGACCAGGTGTGGCCCAAGCGATGCGGCCACATGTCGGGCAAGTCGGTGGTGCCGGTGGAGGAATGGTTGACGAAGTTGCGCTCGGCCTGCGAACGGCGCACGCACCTTCACGTCACGGCGCGCACCGATGCCCGTGGTGCTCTGGGGCTGGACGATGCGATCGAGCGGGGGCGCATGGCGCGGGACCTCGGAGTCGACGCGGTGTTCGTGGAAGCGCCCGAGAGCGTCGCGGAGCTGGAGGCCATCGCCGAGGCTCTGACCGACGTGGTGCTGGTGGCCAACATGGTGGAGAAGGGCCGTACGCCGTTGCTCACCCCGTCCGAGTTGGCCGAGCGCGGATTCGCGATGATCGTCTCGCCCCTGTCGTTGCTGTTGTCGGCGGCCCGGGCCATGGGCGATGCGGCGTCCACGTTGGCGGCCTCCGGCACCATGCGCGACCACCTCGGGGGTCTGATGTCCTTCGACGACTTCAACGCCGTGGTGGGCCTGCCCGAACATCGTCGTGAGGAGTCGCGGTTCGCGGAGTGATCCGGTGTCGGCGGGCGTCGACTTCGGTAGGCTGAGGTCGTTCATCCAGAGTGGTCCGGGCAACCGGACCCGGCAACCTGGGCGGAAGCCCCAAGGTGCCTCCCGAGTCGGGTTCTCGCACGAGAACCGCACTCGGGGATGTGGTCGGTGAGAGCCGGCAACGAAGCTTCCCGGATGAGCACCAGCATCAGTTCGACGACGCGTCGACGACGACGAGAGGAGCTCAGCCATGGCGAAGAATCCGCTGCCCGCATCCGGGGCCTGGCGCATGGGCGACCCCGTCGGCAACCGCCGCTTCTTCACGTTGCCCGCCGAGCGAAAACTGGCCATCGACGTGGGTGCGGTGATGGAGGGGGTCACCACCGCCTACGAGACGTGGGGCACGCTGAACACCGACGCGTCCAACGCGATCCTGCTGTGCCACGCCTGGACCGGCGACAGTCACGTGGCCGGTCGCGCGGGCGAGGGTCACCCCACGCCGGGTTGGTGGGAAGGCGCCATCGGGCCGGGCTTGGCCGTGGACACGAACCAGTTCTTCGTGGTCTGCGTCAACGTGCTCGGCGGTTGTCAGGGTTCCACGGGTCCGTCGTCGCCGCATCCGGTCGATGGTGCGCCGTACGGCTCGCGCTTCCCGGTCGTCACCATTCGCGACATGGTGCGTGTGCAGGCGCGCCTCGCCGATCATCTGGGCGTGCGACGCTGGCATGCGGTCATCGGTGGCTCGATGGGTGGCATGCAGGTGCTGGAGTGGGCCGTCACGTTCCCCGAACGCGTCGGAGCGATCATGCCCATCGCGACATGCGCGCAGGCCTCGGCGCAACAGATCGCGTGGGGTTCGATCGGTCGTCGCGGAATCACCAACGATCCGAAGTGGCGCGGGGGCGATTACTACGACGCCGCACCCGGTGATGGTCCGCACGAGGGTCTGTCGACGGCGCGGATGGTGGCCCAGGTGACCTTCCGCAGCGACAACGTGTTCACCGATCGATTCGGCCGGGACATGGTCGGGGGCACGGGTTCGTCGACACTGGCGTTGGAGCAGCAGTTCGAGGTGGAGCGCTATCTCGAGTACCACGGCGAGAAGTTGTGTCGTCGTTTCGACGCGAACAGTTACATCGCCATCGGGAAGGCGATGGATCTGCATGATGTCGGGCGATCGCGTGGTGGCCTGGCGGCGGCGATGAAGCGGGTGACGATGCCCACGTTGACGATGGGCATCTGGAGCGACTTCCTGTATCCCGTGTACCAGCAGCTGCAGATTCGCGACATGGTGGCGGCCAACGGTGCGCGCTCGGAGTACGTCGAGGTGGACTCACCCCACGGTCACGACGCGTTCCTGATCGAACTGGATCAGGTGGGTCCGGCGGTCAAGCGCTTCATCGAGACGCTCGATTAGCTCGCTTCGTCCTCGTCGGATTCCGACGCCGTCGCGACGAGTGCGGCGAGCGTGCGACTGCGTCGGGGGAGGCGCAACAACACGTCGTGATCGCCCCGAAGCAGGGCGACCGTCGTGCGACGCGACCCCTCGCCGGTCTGCGCCAGTCGGTAGGTGCCGTCGAGGTGGGCGTGTCGGCGACGGCGCGCGGTGATGAGGATGGAGCCGTTGTCCACGCTCCCGCGCACCTCCACCCACGACGGCTCACCGTGGCGCTCGAACCGGGAGGCCCGGGCGACGAAGTGACGACCATCCCGGCTGGACCAATGGGGCTCGACGCCGAAGGCGCCGATGGCGGCGACCACGAAGACGACCCCGAGAATGGTCAGGACGACGGCGTTGTTCACACGTGGAGTTTTCCACGTCCGACGTGACGCGGAGCCTCGCGGAGCGACACACTTGTCCCATTCCCGAGATCCTCGAAGTGGAGATGTTCCGGCGGGCCAGCGCGGCCGTGATCGGCCGTCGGATCACGAAAGTGGTCGCCGATGATCCCATCGTCGTCCCGACGCCGGAGGTGGTTCGCTCGGTCGTCGGATATCGGGTGGTAGACGTGGTGCGTCACGGAAAGGTGATGGGCATCGTGGTGCGTCGCCAGCGTCGGGAGGAGACGATCGACGTTCACTTCGGCATGTCGGGTCGGGTGATCGTGGACGGGCGATCACCCATCGAGGAGTTGGCCTACGGCGCTTCCGACGATTCACGATGGCACCGTTTCGCGCTCGCGTTCGATCGGGGTTCCTTGGTGCTCAGCGACCCGCGTCGCTTCGCCCGCGTCACGTCGGCCGATGATCGCGCGCCGTTGGGACCCGACGCCTGGAGCATCGACCTGCGAACCTTTCGTGCGCGCTTGAGCGGTCGTCGAACCGCGGTGAAGGCCGCACTCTTGGACCAGTCGGTCGTGGCCGGTCTGGGAAACATGTTGGTGGACGAGATCCTGATGCTCGCGGCGGTGGATCCCCGACGGTCGGTGGGGTCGTTGGACGCGCGGACCGTGGCGTCGATCCACCGACACACCCGGGCGGTCCTGGACCGCCTCTGGAAGCGTGGGGGTAGTCACGCCGGCGACCTGGCGGCCGAGTTGCGGCGTCCGGGAGCCCCGTGCCCGCGTGACGGTGTCGCGATGGTTCGAGGCATCGTCGGGGGCCGAACCACGTTCTGGTGCCCCGGGCACCAGGTCTGAGAGGTCACGTGGCGTCTCATCGGGCGTCGGATCCGACAGACTGTCAGCCGTGATGGGCCCCATTCATTCGTACCCCGCGGTCGAGACCACGACGGTCTCCGACAGTGGCAACACGATGGTGGTCCTGGTGGTCACCCTCTTGCTGGTGTTGGCCGGTGCGGCACTGACCGCCCTGGCCTATTGGTATTGGAAGAGCACCATCCCCGACCCCGAATCCCTCGGTCCTCTGCACTCCATGAGCTCCCGCTCGTTCTCGTCGCTCGACGAGGTCGAACAACGGCGCGCGTTGGACTCCTTGCGGCCCTCGCTGGCGGGTGTTCCCGCGGACCCGGACGTCGTGCCGGCGCGCACGGCGTCGGAGGTTGATGCCGTCGTGGCCGAGCCCGAGCCCCGCGTCGCTCCGGTGCCCGTCGAACCCGTTGCGCTCCCGGCGGCTCCTGATCCCGTGGTGCCATCGCCGACGGTCGTTCGGAGCGAGGTGGTCGCGCTCGAGTTCGAGGACGATGACGAATCGTGGCCCGGAGACGACTGGTCCGATCTGGACGCGTTGCAGCCGTCCGAGCCCGAGATCATCAGCGAGGTCTTCCACGAGGAGCCGCGTTCCCGACGTTCGTCCACACGACGCGAGGCTCCGAGGGTTCCGCGCGACGTCGAATCCGCACCGGCACCCGCGCCCATCGACCCGCTCATCGGCTGAGATCGGTTTCCGGTTCGGGCGGTGGTCGACGGCTACCGTTGGGACATGGCCCAGCTCGACCTCGACGCGATGATCAACCGATTCAAGGCTCGCGCGGCGGCGGTGAAGCAACGTCCGTTGCCGCCGGTGGCGGGTGAGGAGCGGGCCCGATTCATCGAACAGGCGCAGCTCGACTTCCAGGACTTCGCCCTCGTCGGAGACGCGACCGCGACCATCGAGGACGGCATTCTGGTGTTGCGGGTCGACTTGCGGCCCGACGCGGCCAAGAAGTGATCGAGTCGAACCGCCAGGGTTCGGATTGGGCGATACCGGCGGTCGTGCTGGCCACCGTGGCGTGGGGGCTCGGTCCCTTGATGGTGAGAGCCATGGACGTGTCCGGCTACACCACCGCCTTGTTCCGCATGTGGTTGGGTGCGCCGGCGATGGTGGTGGCGGCGCGTCTGTTCGGGCGTCCCGTGCGATGGGCCGACATTCGCACGTGCGCCCTTCCGGGTTGCTTCTTCGGGGGCTCGATGATGATGGGCTTCGTGGCGGTCCGGGAGACGTCCATCGCGAACGCCACCCTCATCGGCGCGCTCACGCCGGCCATCTTGTTGCTCGGTGCCAATCGGTTGGTCGGAGAACGCAGCGACATGAAGCGTCTGCCGTTCGCGTTGATCGCCTTCGCCGGACTGGCGGTGGTGATTCTCTCGGGGGCCGACACCGACGGCGCCTCGTTGACCGGCGATCTGCTGGCCGGGGTGAACGTCTGCTGTTTCACGATCTACTTCCTCACCTTGAAGCGGAGGCGGAACGAGGGCATGGACGGGTGGGCGTTCCTGGCCGGCGTGTTCATCGTGGGCACGATCGTCATCACCCCGTTCTGCGTCGTCATGGGGAAGGACACGACGGCGTTGTCGGTGTCCGATCTGGGCTTCCTGTTGGCCATGGTGGCGGGACCGGGGTTGGTCGGGCACGGGTTGATCTCGTGGGCCAGTCGGCACATCCCGGTGACCACCACCTCCTTGCTGACCCTCGGCAGTCCGGTGATCTCGGTCTTCGGTGGGTGGCTCGTCTACGACCAGCATCTGGGCGGACCACAGGTGGCGGGGGCGGCCTTGGTGCTGGGCGGATTGGCCGGAAGCGTGTGGGATCGGAACCCCGACCGGGTGCCGTTGGTGACCGAACGACCCGAGTAGCGGGTTGTCGCTCGCAGGGTGACCGGTAAACTTGGGGCACCTGCGGATGTGGCTCAGTTGGTAGAGCATCACCTTGCCAAGGTGAGGGTCGCGAGTTCGAATCTCGTCATCCGCTCCAGATCGAAGACCCGGCCTCGTGCCGGGTCTTCGGCTTTTCCGGCTCGGACACCGGGGGTTCAGGAGCCGGGCAGGGCGCGGACGAAGAAGCCCCGGTTCCACTCCTGCTTCTGCTCGCCGTTCACGGTGATGCGCCATTCGTAGGCCTTGCCCGGTGCCAGCGACAACGGGGGAATCTGCACGGCCAGGTTCTGGTCGATGTCCGATCCGGGGCGGATGCCCGCGGGCCGGTCCACGTTGAAGGTGATGTCGAGGGCCAGAGGATTGCCGTTGGCGAGGGCGGGACGACCGTCCTCGTCGATCAACTCGGCGTGCAGGGTGATGGATCGACCGGTCATGTCGTAGGGGACCTTGGCCATGAACGCCAACGCGCTGGCGAACGGCCCGGGACCCACCTGGCTCCAGCCGGCGCCCGCCATCATGAGTTTGCCGTCGTGGGTGACGGCGTAGTCGGCCAGAACCACCTGAAGTTGTATCGACATGGGCGGCCTCCTCGTCGGCGAAGGTTACCGGTGTCGTCGCCGCCCGTTACCGTGACGTCGTGCTGCGGGGTGACTCCGACAACCAACTGGTGCGAACGTTCCGTCCACGACGACGCCGACTGGGTGCCGAGATGGGCGACGTGTACGAGCGATTGATCGAGCGTTGGAGTCTGGAAGAGGACGGTGATCCCCTTCATCCCGGTGTCGTCTTCGGAGACGACTCGCGAACCATCCTCGAGATCGGGTGCGGACGCGGGGATCTGGCGGTGTCCTACGCCGTCACCCACCCACGACATGCGCTGATGGCCATCGACGTGCACACGCGCGGGATCGCGAACATCCTCGCCGGTGTGGAGACTCATGAACTAGCCAACGTCCGGGTGATCGAGGGTGACGCGCAGGTGTTCGTGCGTCGACTGCCGTCGTGTTCGATCGACGAGATCTGGGTCTTCTTCCCCGATCCGTGGCCCAAGGTCCGTCATCGCAATCGCCGTTTGTTGCGCCACGATCTGATCGCCACCCTCACCGAGCCCTTGAAGGTGGGAGGTGTCCTGCGACTGGCGACCGACATCGCGGACTACGCCCGTACGGCCGCTGATGCCGTGGCCTCGTCGGGACGGTTCTCGGACCCCACGCTCGGCCGACCCGATTGGCGAATCGAGACGGTGTTCGAACGTCGAGGCGTGCGCGAGGGACGCGACGCCATCGACCTGGCGTGGACCCGTGTGGAGGGCCCGTGATGTTGGGCGAGCTTCGCGCGGTGGTGGGAGACGACCACGTGTTCGACGGGCGGGGCTCGTCGTACGTGGTGGACTGGACGGGTCGATTCCGCGGTCACACCGACGTGGTGGTGCGACCGGGTTCGGTGGACGAGGTGCGCGAGGTGTTGCGCATCGTGCGCGCGCACGGACGTGCCCTCGTCGTGCAAGGAGGCAACACGGGTCTGGTCGGTGGCGGAGTGCCCCTGAACGGCGAGGTGGTGATGAGTCTCACGCGCATGAACAGGGTGGGCGAACCCGACGTCACCACACGGCAGATCGAGGTGGAGGCCGGAGCGACTCTGGAGGCGGTGCAACGGGCCGCGACGACGGTCGGTCTGCGGTACCCGGTGGACTTCGGATCACGGGGGAGTGCCACGATCGGGGGCACCATCGCCACCAACGCCGGCGGGGTGAACGTGATGCGATACGGATCGACGCGCGTTCAGGTGGCCGGTCTGGAGGCGGTGCTGGCCGACGGCTCCGTCGTGTCCACGATGGCCGGTTTGATGAAGGACAACACGGGCTACGACCTGCGGGGCTTGATGTGCGCCAGCGAGGGCACGCTCGGCGTCGTCACCCGGGCCGTGCTGCGTCTGGTTCCCGCGCACGAGGTGCGCGAGACCGTCATGGTGGGGTGCGCCTCCGTCGACGATGCGCTCGACGTGGTGGCGACGGTGTGCGGAGCGAGTGAAGCGATCGACGCGGCCGAACTGATGTCGAGGCGGGGTGTGGATCTGGTGGCCGACGTCGTCGGAGCGCACCGCCCGTTCGACGCCGAGTGGTACCTGTTGATCGAGTCCTCCACGTCCGACCGGTCCGACGGCACGCTCGCCCGGCTCCTGGCGGGGCGCGATCTCGTCGCCGTGGCCGACACGCCGGCACGTCGCGACGCCTTGTGGAGGTTGCGCGACGAGCACACCGCGAGCATCGCCACGTTGGGGGTGCCGCTGAAGTACGACGTCACCGTGCCGTTGCGCTCGATGGCGGAGTTCGTGCGCGTCGCGCGGCAGGAGGTGGCCGCGATGGATCCTCGCGCGGAGATCATCTTCTTCGGTCACGCCGCCGACGGCAATCTGCACGTGAACGTGGTCGGGGCGGACCACGACCACCATGGTGCGTACGATTCCGCCGTGTTGGGGGCGGTGTCCCGGTTCCAGGGCAGCATCAGCGCCGAACACGGCGTGGGGGTCGCCAAGCGCGACTGGTTGCACCTCAGTCGTTCCGCGGACGAGATCGCCGCGATGCGCGCCATCAAGCAGGCGTTGGACCCCGACGGAATCCTCAACCCGAACGTTTTGTTGCCATCGGAACCGACGGCTTAGCTGGTCATGCCTCCGAGGCCCACCAGGCCGCGGGCCATCTCGATCTCACCCATGTGGCGCAGTCCGTGTTGGTACAGCCAACACTCGACGCCGTCGAGCACGGTGAGTCCCTGTTCTCCGGCCACGCGGGCGCTGAACGTGCTGGCAATCTGTGGCGGGAACGGTCGTGAGATGACGACGCGATCGAGTTCGGCGGGATCGAGGGCGGCGAGCCAGTCGAGGGTGCGGGAGTAGACGGCGCGCATGTACTCGGTGAACGCGTCGAGGTCGCCGATGCGTTGGTGGATCATCTCATCGACGGTTTTGTGCTTGCCGTGGTCGTTCACGTGCACGCCGACCCGGTTCTGCCAGTCGTCGTTCCAGATCGGGAGTGTGCCGGTGAGCATCATGAACGAGGCGTCGTGCATGTTCACGTAGTGGAAGAGGGAGAACGCGATGGGCAACACGCCCTCGCGTTCGAAGTGGTTCACGTGGGAGAGGTCCATGGTGGACAGGGCGTCCTCGTACAACGAGAACATGGCCTTCATGCGGCGATGGAGGGAATCGAGAACGGCGGGGTTCGACATGTCGTCAGTCTTTCACGCGCCGGGCTTCCTGTCACGATCTTCTGTCACGAATGATGCCAGTAGTGCGTCGGAGGTGTTAGGTTCGTCCCATGCGCTACGGAACGATCGACTTCGACTACGCCGCCGACCTCTCCACCCGGGAACCCGACGCCGACGGACCGGTGTTCATGGTGAACTTCATGAAGTACCGCGAAAGCGCGGACTACGACGGGGTGAAAGGTGCCGAGGGGGCGACCCCGGCCGGCATCTCGGGCGAGCAGGCCGACGATCTGTACAACCCCACGGAGGTGCTGCACAAGATCGGTGCCGAGGTGATGTTCTTCGGCAACGTGGTGGCCCAGGGGTCCGAGGGCGAGTGGGATCGCATGGGCATCGTGAAGTACGCGACGCGCCGTTCGTTCATCGACATGCAGAATCGTCGGGACTTCAAGGAGAAGCACGTCCACAAGGAAGCGGGCATGCTGTACACGATCGTCATGGGCACCACGCCGTCGGCGACGCACGCGCCCATAGAAAGAGCGAACTACGTGGTGTTCGAGTTGACCGCCGCCCCACAGTCGGGCGGGCCCGACGCGCGCACGGCGCGACTGGCCGTGGAGGGAACGATCATGGGCGACGGACGTCGTTGGGGCGATCTCACGATGCGTTGGACCGACGAGATTCCCGCGGTGCCCGCGCGCGACAAGGGTGGCGACTCCATCACGGTGGTGGCCAAGATCTCGATCGACCGCATGGGCAAGGGCCTCACCGCCTGAGTCGGGCAAGCACGCTCAGCGAGGGCGGAAGCTGACCGGCACCGAGTTCGGTCCCAGAACGAAGTTGCCCCGCCGCCACGGAATGTGGTCCGAGGTCAACCGGATGTCGTCCATGCGGCGCAACAACTCCTCGAACATGATGCGCAACTCCAGACGCGCCAGCGGTGCGCCCAGGCAGTGATGGCGCCCGTAGGCGCCGAAGGCCACGTGATCGTTGGGCGTGCGGCCGACGTCGAATCGGAACGGGTCGTTGAACACCTTCTCGTCGCGATTCGCCGAGGGGTAGAGCAGCAACACGCGGTCTCCCTCGCGGATGAGATGACCGTTCACCTCCACGTCCTTGGTGGCGGTGCGGTTCATGTTGCGGATGGGGCTGCTCCAGCGGAGCATCTCCTCGATGGCTGTGGGGAGCAACGCCGAGTCCGTGCGCAGTCGGTCCATCTGGTCGGGATGTTGCAGAAGAGCGGCCACGCCTCCGGAGATGACGTGACGGGTGGTTTCGTCCCCGCCCACCAGCACCAGCATGGTCTCGAACATCACGTCGAGATCGGACAGGCTCTGGCCCTCCCACTCGGCGTTCACCACGAGGCTGACGAGATCCTGTCCGTCGCCTCCACGTCGCTCGTGGACCTTGCGCATGATGTAGTCGTTCCACTCGACGACGGCGCGTTCCACCTCGGAGCGGATCTCCTCACCCCCGGTGGCGAACAGGTCGGACCAGTGGAGCAACATGTCGTTGTCCTCGCGGGGCAGACCCATCAACTCGCCGATCATCAACATCGGCAATGGCGTCGCGATGTCGCGCACGATGTCGCATTCGCCCGTGTCGATGACTCTGTCGATGAGTTCGTTCACGACGCGGCGCAGAAAGGGCTCGTGTTCGGCTACCCGACGAGGGGTGAAGCCCGCTCCCACCAGTCGGCGACGCTTGGTGTGTTCGGGCGCGTCGAAGTTGATCATCGACGGAACCGAACTCTCGGGTCGTGAACCCTTGCCGGAACAGAAGGTGTGCCACTCGCGACTCATCATGGACACCAGCTCGTGGCTGGCGGCGCCCCAGATTCCGGTGTGATCGTCCCAATACAGCGGAGCCTCGGCGCGCATCCACGTGGTGAGTTCGTCGAAGTCGGCGTAGAAGTCGGGGGAGAGCAGTCGAATCTCCGGACGCGTGGGGTGACCCGCTTCTCCGCGACCGCCCGTGAGCGACACGGTGAAGTCCAGTTCGGGATCGATCTCGTGGCGCTGTTCGTCCATGGGGCGAAACTAGTCAGCCCTCTTACCTGTTGGGATCGTTAAGCCGTCAATTTTGGGGGTTCATTCGCCCAAGCCCTCAACGAACGGGGCGACCGCCCGTGATGCTGGCCCGCTCCA
>WLEG01000045.1 GCA_009704425.1 Actinomycetota bacterium
ACCCCACGTCGGGAGAACCGGTGAAGGTGAGCAACGCGACGTCGGGATGATCGACGAGCGCGTTGCCGACCGTCGCACCGCCACCGGTGACCACGCTCAACCATTCCGCCGGGAGACCGCATTCGTCGATGAGCATCCGGGCGAGCAGAATCGAACTGAAGGGAGTCTGGGACGCGGGCTTCAGTACCACGGCGCAACCCGCCGCGATCGCCGGCCCGACCTTGTGCACCACCAGGTTCAAGGGGAAGTTGAACGGCGCGATGGCCCCCACGACACCGATCGGCATCCGCATGGTGAATCCGAACTTTCCTTCTCCGGCCGGGATCGCGTCCATGGCCACGACCTCGCCCACCAAGGTCCGGGCCTCGACCGCCGAGAACCGGAACGTTCCCACGGCCCGATCGACTTCCACCCGAGCCGTCTTGACGGGCTTGGCCGCCTCCCGCGCGATGGCGATGGCGAACTCCTCACGACGGGCCGCCAACCGGTTCGCGGCCGTGTCCAGAATCTCGGCCCTTTTCCATGCCGGCAGGGGCGTCTCCATCGCGCGACGAGCCGCCACCACCGCGCGATCGACGTCGGCCGACGTGCACGCCGGGACACGTCCGATGAGCGAACCGTCGAACGGCGCGCGCACGTCGATGTGACCCTCCGATGAAGCGAACAGGGAACCGGCCAACGGCACGGGCGTGACTTCGAAATCCGACGACATGCCGACGAACGCTAGTGCCACCGGCGATACTGACGAGGTGGCCGTTCCCCGACATCGCCATCCGTACCTGGAGCCCCACCTCGAGGGTGGATTCATCGCGTTCGCCCACCGCGGCGGAACGAGTGAATGGCCCGAGAACACCCTGCCCGCCTTTCGACACGCGGTCGATCTCGGATTTCGCTACCTGGAAACCGACGTTCAACTGACGGCCGACGGGGAACTGGCGGCGTTCCACGACGACGACCTCCAACGCACGTGCGGACGTCCCGGACGCATCAGCGAGTTGCCGTGGTCGCACGTCGCGGGCGCCCTCGTCGACGGACGCGAACCGATCCCCCGACTCGTCGATCTGCTCGAGGAGTTTCCGGACTCGATGATCAACATCGACGCCAAGAGCGACGCCACCGTCGAACCGCTCATGGAACTCCTCAGACGAACGAACGACCTCGGTCGTGTCTGCATCGGATCGTTCAGCCATCGACGCCTCGCGCGCATCCGCGCCGCCCTCGGAGACGCGGTCTGCACCAGCGCGAGTCCGCGCGAGGTTGTGGAATGGGTGGCCGGACGCGTTCCCTCCGGTGCGTCCTGTCTGCAGGTGCCGGTCAAGCAGGGGCCGGTGACCGTCACCACCGCGCGACGCGTGGAGCGGGCGACGAAGGCCGGACTACCGGTTCACGTCTGGACGATCGATCATCCCGAGGAGATCCAAGGGTTGATCGACATCGGCGTGCACGGCATCATGACCGACCGCCCCGCCGTGCTGCGCGACGTCTGTCGACACAACGGGATCTGGCCGACTACTTGACCAGGGGCATGACCTCGTTCATGAAGCGGGCCATCTGCTCGTCGGCCTTCTTGTACGAGTCACCGAGCATGTGCGGGAAGATCGTCATGTACTCCAGACCCAACAGGTCCTTGTAGAACTGCACGCCCTCGGCGACCTGCTCGGGTGTTCCGAGGAGGATGGTCTTGTTGTCCACGGACTCCTGCAAGGTGGGGATCAGACCCGGCTTGGCCGGCTTGCCGTCCTCACCCATGTACCCCCGACTCCATCCGTACGGCCCGAGGAACTTCCAGAACTCGTCGTGTCCCGGGGTCGCGGTCTGCCACGCCTTCTCGTGGGAGTCCTCGATGCGGACCGAGATCACCAACATCCGCTTGGCCCCGGCCGCCGGCGCGACACCGAGAGCCGCTTCCTGCTTCTCGGAGTACGTGTCCCAGAATCGCTTGATGAAGCTGTAGTGCTGGTTCCAGAACACGGCCGAATGGCCGACGCGGGCGACGTAGTCGAGCGTCGGCGGACTGGTGACCGCCTGCCAGATCTCGTAGGGGAAGATGGGACGCGGCACCAATGTGAGGTGTTGAACGGTGCTTCCCCGATCCGGAATTCCGGGCAGGGGAATCCGGAAGTGCTTGCCCGCGAACGAGAAGGTCTCGTTGTCGAGTGCGCGACGGATGATCTCCATCGACTCCTCGAACACCTCGCGATTCAGTTCGTCGTCGGCCGACTTCTCGGGGTTGTCGTGCGAACCGATCGACACCCCCTTCTCGTTGAGGTGCAACACCTCACGCGGAACGGTTCCACGCCCGACGCCCAACATTCCGCGACCCCCGGACAAGTTGTGCAAGGTGGCGAAGTCCTCGGCCAGACGCAACGGGTTCCACTGCGGAACCACGTTGAACATGGCCCCCAACCTGATCCGCTTCGTCTGAGCGGCGATCCAGGCCGAGATGAGCAAACCGTTGGGGATGACCTCGTAGCCCTCGTACTGGAAGTGGTGCTCGGTCGTCCAGAAGGAGTCGAACCCGAGACGGTCGGCTTCGATCGCCGAGTTCACGTAGTCCAACGTGGCTTTCCACATGTGCTCGTTGGAGTAGCGACGGTCGAGGGGCGCCGGAGGACCGCCACCGGCGTCGTCCATCTCGACGCCACCGAAAAAGAACGCTCCGACCTTCATTCGAGCCTCCCACCGCTTCCTGTCTCGTTTGCCGACAGTACCACCGGTCGCTCCGCGGATCAGGGGTCGTCGTGGAACCGGCGGGTGGTGGTGGTCACCACGACCTCGCGTCCACCCTTGAACACGCGACGATCGAGCGGAGCGTCGGCGATGGCCTCGCGCACCGATGCGGCATCGATCACCAGGAAGTCCGCCGGGGCCCCGACGACCACGTCGGCCACCTCGTGACCGAGGACGCGCCGCACGCCGTTCGACACCAGGTCGTACGCGGCGTCGGGAAGTTGGTGCGCCGCCATCACCGCCAGTGACGCGGTCTCGAGCGGATCACTGCGCCCCACCGGATTGAAGGGATCCTGCACGTTGTCGCCGCCCAACGCCAACGGGACACCCGCCTCTCGAAGGACGTCGATGGGGGCGATTCCGCGTGGCATCGAGCGCGGTTGCTCGCGCCCCTGCAGGAAGAGGTTCGTCGGGGGAAGCGGGACGATCGCGATTCCGGCGTCGCCCACCACACGGGCGATCTCGCGTTGGGTCTCGATCGATTGCACCGAGAGGCTGACGCAGTGGCTCGCGGTGACGGGCCGCGCGAATCCCGTCGCCACCACCTGTCGTGCCAGTTCGACGAGCGTCAGCATGTTCGGGTCCAACGTCTCGTCCACGTGGAGGTCCATGCCGACCCCGGCCTCGTCGGCCGCCGACAAAGCCTCGCGGATCATCCCCGCGCCATCGACTTCGAGGTGCGGACAACCGCCCACCAGATCCACGCCCATCGACAATGCCTCCCGGAGGGCTCGACGATTTCCCGCCCCCTCCGATCCGGCGAGCGGGGAGTGCATGAGGGCCACGATCTGCACGTCCGCGAGATGGCGCGTGGCGTCACGGGCCGCCCGCACGGCGCGCAGGTGCACGTGTCGCGCATCGCTGTCGCCCACGTTCACATGGGTACGAATGCTGGTGACGCCGTTGGCCACCAACTTCCGGATCGCCGCGGTCGCGCGCTCGGTCATCTCCTCCAATCCGAACTCGCCACGTTCCTCGGCGGCCACCCAGGCCTCGATCGCCCCCATCAGATCGCCGGCCGGGTTCGGCACCCTCTCCGCGGTGAGGGCCTTGTCCAGATGCGCGTGGGGCTCCCCGAGCGCCGGCAACACGAGCCATCCCTCCAGCGACGTTCCGACTCGATCGCTCGAGACGGGTTCCACGGCCGTCACCCGGCCGTCGGCCACCCGAACGTCGACCAGCGAGCCGTCACGCAGACGACCGCGACGCAACCAAAGGGAACCCGCCGGATCGATCGACATGTCGCTCTCCTGTTCACACGAATGGTGCCGTTGTGGAATCGTAGGCGAGTGCGCACCGCGGTCTGGATCTATCCGAACGTCCGGGCATCGACGATCGTCGATGCGATCGTCGCGTTGGACGACGCCGGTGTCGACGAGGTCTGGATCGCCGACGAGGGCGTGGCCCGTGAACCGTTCACCCTCCTCGCGGCCGCGGCGCGCGAGACGACACGCATCCGACTGGCGGTGGGCATCACGTCTCCGCTTCTGCGTCATCCCGGTGCGGTGGCCTCGACCGCGATGACCATCGACGAGTTGTCCGAGGGTCGGATGACCCTCGGCTGGGGAGTCGGCGGACACGAGTCACTCGGCCCGTTCTCGTTGTCGACCGACAAACCGGTGGCGGTCGTGCGCGACGCCATCCGAACCGCGGCCGACGTCTTCGCCGGTCGTCCCTCCGATCTCTACACGGCCCCCGAGCACGCCGCTCCCCCGCGCGCGGTACCCCAGTTCGTCGGGGCCCGTGGCCCACAACTCAATCGCCTCGCCTCGCGCGTGGCCGATGGTGTCTTCCTGTCCGGCTTCACCCCCGACAACGTCGGCGTCGCGTTGCACGCGGCCCGATCGATACGACCGATCCACGTGAACCTGTGTCTGTCCGTCCGGTACGGCGGGGTGGCCGACGACTGGTCGATCGCCGGCGACGAGGACGTCGTCGCTCGTCGGTTGCGAGAAGCCGTCGACAAGCACCGGCCCGACACCATCGGAATCGCCCTCGTGGACCGTGACCCGTTACCTCTGATGATCGAACGGGCCGTCTCGACGTTCGCGACCCTGGGCGACTGATCAGCAGTCGCGAGCGACGTCGTACACCCGCATCGTGCACTCACGGAACAGATCGCCCATGCGTCGATCGACCTCGTCCACCTGTTCCGGGGTGATGCGCTTCCAGAGGTCGCGGCTCGCCCACCAGATCACCGCGTGAATCTTTTCCGGCTCGTTCTCCTCGATCCACATCTGCTTGCGGATGAATCCGGTGCAGCCCTCGAGGAATCGACTCCAGACTTCTTCCTCGCGGGCCAACCATGTCGCCCGTTCGTCGGGAGTCACCCGGAAAGTGAGCCATTCCACCACCACACCGAGGACTCTAGCGATGCGTATGCTCCGTGTCGGGGGAAACATGAATTCGAAGACTCCACGCGACTACGACCTCACCGGTCCCGAGGCGACGCGCGCCATCGAGCGTGGTCTCGCCGGAGCCGACTGGTACCACAGCCCCGTCGATCGTGACGCCATGCTTCGGATCATGAAGCGCACCGATCTTCGCGCGAGTGTCGACACGATTCTGTGGCTGTTGTTGACCATCGCCGCGGGATGGTGGGTCGTGGCGTCGTGGGTTTCGTGGTGGACCGTTCCGGCCATGTTCGTGTACGGCACCTTGTACGGATCCGCATCGGACGCACGATGGCACGAATGTGGACATCGCACGGCGTTCAAATCCAAGTGGGCGAACCTCGTCGTGTACCACCTCGCGTCGTTCATGGACGTGCGCGAGCCCGTCTCGTGGCGCTGGAGCCACAACCGCCATCACGCCGACACCATCATCGTCGGGCGCGACCCCGAGATCGCCTTCCAACGACCCATCCGATTCTGGAGGATCGTGGCCGACATGTTCGGCATCCTCAGCACCCGGGCCGAGTTCGCGAAGTACGCGGCCAACATGCGCGGCCGACTAACCCCGGCCGTCGCGGACTACGTCCCGGCCCGGGAGGTGCGCCGATCGATCTTCTGGGGTCGCGTGCACGTCGCCGTTTGGTTGTCGACGATCGCGGCGTCCGTCGTGTCGACCAGTCTTCTGCCTCTGGTTCTGATCGGCCTACCTTCGCTCTACGGACGTTGGCTGTTGGTGGTGTTCGGCACCACGCAACACGCCGGACTCGCCGAGGACGTGCTCGATCATCGGCTGAACACCCGGAGCGTACGAATGAATCCGGTGTTGCGGTTCCTGTACCTCAACATGAACTACCACCTCGAGCACCACATGTTCCCGTCGGTCCCCTACCGCAACCTCCCGAAACTTCACGAGCTCATTCGCGACGACCTACCCGCACCTCATCGCGGAATCATCGCCGTGTACCGGGAGATCCTGCCGGCGCTCTGGAGACAACGTCGCGACCTCGATCACGACGTTCGGCCGACCCTGCCGTCACGCCCCGCGTGACTCACCGGCCCATTTGCCCACCACCCGATTGGCCAGCCAACCGAAGAACGTGAACACGAGCACGCCGAGCCCGCTGGAGACGATCACCGCGGCCAGCAACTGCTCGCCGTCCAGACGCGCGGCGTAACGCTTGAGAAGCTGGCCGATGCCGACCTCACCCTGCCCGAAGTAAAAGTCCCCGACGATCGCCCCGATCACCGAGAGTCCGGCCGAGATACGAAGCCCGGCGAAGACCGCCGGCAACGCAGCCGGGAACATGAGCTTGCGCAACCTCGTGACACGATTCGTGTTGTGCAGGGTGAGGAGGTCGTGCAGACCCTGCTCGGCGGACAACAACCCGAAGAGCGTGTTCACGATGATCGGGAAGAGGGCGATGATCACGCAGATGAAGACGCGGGGCATGAAGCCGTATCCGAACCAGAAGCCGATCAGCGGAACGATGGCGAGGATCGGGATGGCCTGCAGAACGACGGCGTACGGGAAGATGGCCCGTTCGACGAACTTGGCCTGACTCATGATCACGGCGAGGAGGAATCCGAGCAGGATCGCCGTGAGCAAACCCCAGAAGGCGGTCTTCGACGTGGCCAGGAGGCCCTCCATCATCTCGGAGAAGTTGTCACCGTTCGCGAAACCGACGCTCCACACCTCGTGGGGTGGCCGCAAGAGGAAGCGGCGCTTGGGGTCGAGGATGACGTAGCTGACGAAGTACCAGATGCCGAGAATGAGGGCGCCGGTGGCGACGGGGGGAACGACGAGCCGAACATCGAAACGCGCCTTCTTACTCACGCCCCACCCCCCAAAATCACCAAATTGCGACAATTTGTCGCATTGTGTACACGAGCCGTGTACGTAAAGCGACAAATTGTCGCAACTTGGTAGTTCATGAGTGGGCTCCCCTCAGTGCGTGACTGATTTCCCCGGACAACTCCGCGAACCTCGGGTCGAATCGGATCTCCGGACTGCGCGGATACCCGAACGGCACGTCGAACGACGCCACCAGCCTTCCCGGTCGCGCCGACATCACGTACACCTTCGTCGACAAGAACACCGCCTCACTGATCGAGTGGGTGATGAACAACCCGGCGAACTTCTCCGCCTCGAACAGTCGGAGGGTTTCCTCGTTCAACCTCTCGCGGGTGATCTCGTCGACGGCACCGAAGGGCTCGTCGAACAGGAACACCGGCGGCTTCATCGTCAAGGTCCGCGCCAGTGAGGCCCTCATCTTCATGCCGCCCGACAGGGACTTCGGGTAATGATTCTCGAATCCCGACAAGCCGACCAAATCGATGGCTTCCGACGCCAGGCGCTGGCGCTCGTCCTTGTCGACACCGTGCAACTCGGCCAGCAACTCGACGTTCCGACGCACCGTGCGCCACGGCATCAGCGTGGCGTCCTGGAACACGTATCCGATTCCGTTGCGATCGACGTCCACCGAACCGGCGGTCGCGTCCAGGAGACCGGCCGCGATCTTCAGAAGGGTCGACTTCCCGCAACCGGACGGACCCACGATGGTCACGAACTCGCCCCGCGAGACCCCGAACGAGACATCGGACAACGCTTCCGTTCCATCCGGGAACCGCATCGAGATGTTGGAGAAGGTCAATGTCGCCACGTCGTCGGCCCCCGCAAAGCACTGTCAAGAACATCCGTCGCGGACGTCCGTTGGATCATAACGCAGCTCGATGCGTGGCATCCCGACCCGTGACGGCCACCATCCGCTCACGGTCGAGCCAGCGGCGTGGACTCCGGGTCACACAACGTCCCTCGGACAGGTTTCCTTTTCGTAAAACTTTCGTGCAACGGACCCGTTTCGGCCGAAAGTCCATTCCTCAGCGACTACTTTCCAATCAACCCGACAGTCGGGCCCATCCAGGGGAGGAAAAACATGAGGAAAGCACGAGCACTTCTCGTTCTGCCCATCGTTGCCGCGACCGCGCTCGCCGCGTGTGGCGGAGACGACGGCGGCGATTCGGCGGCCAGCGGTGGTGAGGGGTCGTTGTCGGCCGATTGCCCGGCGACGATCGTCATTCAGACCGACTGGTTCCCCGAAGCCGAACACGGTTCGCTGTACCAGATGCTCGGAGCCGACTACACCGTCGACACCGAGAAGAAGGTCGTCAGTGGAAGCCTGATCGACTCCGAGGGCAAGGACACCGGCGTCGACCTCGAGATTCGCACCGGCGGTCCCGCGATCGGTTATTCGCCGGTCTCCACCACCATGCAGACCGACACCAGCATCACGCTCGGCTACGTCAGCACCGACGACGCGGCCTTCAACTACGACACCGTGAAGACGTTGGCCGTGGTTGCTCCACTCGAGATCAACCCGCAGATCATCATGTGGGACCCCGCGACGTATCCCGACGTCAAGACCATCGCCGACCTCGGTGAGGCCGGAATCACGTTGAACGTGTTCGCCGGTGGATCCTTCCTCGATGTCTTCGTGGCCGAGGGAGTCGTCAGCGAGGATCAGATCGATCCGTCGTACGACGGTTCGCCCGCCCGCTTCATCTCCGAGGGCGGCAAGATCGCCCAGCAGGGATTCGCCTCCGCCGAGCCGTTCCAGTACAAGAACGAGTTCACCGAGTGGGGCAAGGACGTGGCCTACGAGTTGATCCACGATGCCGGCTTCCAGATCTACGCCGCTCCGTTGGCCATTCGCGCCGAGGACAAGGAGACTCTGGCCCCGTGCCTGAAGAAGTTCGTGCCGGTGGTGCAGCAGGCCGCCATCGACTTCGTGAATGACGGAGCCCGTGCCAACGCCATCATCATCGATGCCGTCGAGAAGTACGCCGACTTCTGGGTGTACGGCGAGGAAGTCGCCGCCTATTCGGTGGAGACCCAGAAGGAACTGGGCCTCATCGGAAACGGCCCCGACGAGACGCTGGGCAACTTCGACATGGACCGCGCCAACAACGTGCTCCAGCAGATGAAGGATGCCGGCCTCGACGTTCCGGCCGAACTGAAGGCCGAGGACATCTACACCAACGAGTTCGTCGACCCGAGCATCGGTCTCTGAGTCGCGAACGTCGGAACGGATGAAGGGGGCCGGGGAACCGGCCCCCTTTTCCTTTTCTCAGGCCCGGTGTCGGAACGCGGCGATCTCTACCAACGCCGACACGAACGCGTCCACCGCACCGTCGAAGAGCCGGGCGCCGTCGCCCGCGTTGGCCGTGGTCGGGTCACCGATGTGACCGTGATCGCCGAAATCGTTGCTCAACCAACCGAACTGCACGGACCCACCGAAACGCACCATCTCGTTGTCCGCGAGATGTTCGGGCACCGCCCGAACGGCTTTCGACATGTCCACCAGATCCGGTCGCAGATGCAACATCAACGACGTCTCCTCGGCACCACCATGGATGCCCATTCCCAACTCCGACGGCGCCGAGCCTCCACCTTGATCCGCGGGCATCGACGGGTGGGCCAAGAAGGTCTCCAGTCCGAACTGCAGACGAAGTTCACGGTTCGCCATGGCCACCAACGCGCTGTTCCCGCCGTGCCCGTTGAGGAACACCAGTTTTCGCACCGGTGTGGCGGCCACGCAGCGACCGAGATCCTCCAACACGCTCAGCATCGTGCGCGCCGACATCCAGATCGTCCCGGGATTCCACGCGTGCTCGTTGCTCTTGGTGTAGGCGATCGGCGGCAAAAGCCACGCATCGACACCTCGCTCCACCGCCAACGGAACGGCGGCCTCGGCCACCGCCTCGGCGACGGCCAGATCGGTGATGAGGGGAAGATGCGGACCGTGCTGTTCGATGGCCCCGAGCGGCTGGACGAGCACCGAACCGGACGTGAGCGCCCTCTCCACTTCGGGGCCGCGCAGGTGGGAGAGATGACGGGTCGACACGTGCGCAGGTTACCCCGTTCGGGCATGATGAGATCATGAGTGTCGCGGACTCCGAAGCCGACGTGGTGGTGATCGGCGCCGGACACAACGGACTGATCGCCGCCGCCTACCTGGCGCGCGCCGGCCGGCGCGTCGTGTTGCTCGAGGCCCGCGACTCGGTCGGAGGATGTTCCTCGACGGAGGGTTTCGGCGGTGCGCTCGTCAACATCTGCAACTGCGACCACATCACGTTTCGCACGACTCCGGTGATGGAGGAACTCCGACTCGCCGAGCACGGCCTCGAGTATCTGGAGGTCGAACCGAACCAGGTGAACATCCCGTGGGATGGCGGGGCCGCCTGGCCCATCATGCATTCCGTCGAACGGACGCTCGAGGGCCTCGCGCTCACCCACCCGCACCAAGTGGATGCGTACCGTCGCTATGCCAAAGCGGCCATTCCCGTGGCACGACTGGTGCTCGACGCGGCGGCGGCCGGCCCCGAACGGCATCGTCTCGTGTCCACCGTTCTGTCGAAGGGCGGAGCCGGAGCGCGACGACTGCTCGGCTGGAGTCGCATGAGCGCCGCCGACGTGATGCGCCAGTTCTTCGACGACGAGGCGGTCTACGCCCCCGCCCTC
>WLEG01000046.1 GCA_009704425.1 Actinomycetota bacterium
ACCGGCGCCACCACCACGAAGCCTCCGGTGGTCCAACCCGCGGGCACCACGGCGCAATTGCCGTCCACGGGCGCGGACACCGAACCGTCCGGTCGCACGATCGCCGTGATCATCCTCGTGGGTCTGTCGTTGTTGCTCGTGTCCCGTCGTCAGGTGCGTCGCGCCGTCGTCGATCGGGATCCGTCGTGAGCGCCCGGATCTCCGATGCCTTCGCGTCGCCCACCGCGGGTCGATTCGCGATGGTGAGCACGTTGCCCCCCACCGCCTGCGGACTGGCCACGTTCGGTGCCGCGTTGTCGCGCGGACTCGAACTCCGGCCGGGCGTCGAGGTCGAGGGAATCCGCGTGGTCGAGGAACCCGGCACGGACCGCGCGACATCGACCGATGGCCGTCACCCCACCCATCCGTGGCGCGTCACCGACCATCGTTCCCTGCTCGACACCGTCGACCGGATCGACCGACTCGACGGTGTGTTCGTGCAACACGAATACGGGATCTACGGCCCCGACGACGGAGCCGTGGTGCTCGACCTACTGGGCCGCATTGCCGTTCCGTCGGTGACCACGTTGCACACCGTCCCCCTCAGCGCCACCGTGAACCAACGCCGCATCCTGGAATCGGTCGTGGACCACTCGACGGCCGCGATCACCATGACGATGAGCGCCCGCACGCGGTTGGTCGAGAACTACGACGTCGATCCCGCCAAGGTCTTCACCATTCCCCATGGCGCCACCGTTCCGACGGGCATCGCGCACGTCGAACCACGACCGTTTCAACTCCTCACGTGGGGCCTCATCGGACCGGGCAAGGGCATCGAGTGGGTCATCGAGGCCATCGCGCACATCAAGGACGTCCACCCCGAGATTCGTTACGTCGTGGCCGGCGCCACCCACCCCAAGGTGTTGGCCCGTGACGGCGAGGCCTACCGGGACTCGCTCATCGACCTGGCACACGATCTCGGAGTCGGCGATCGCGTGGTGTTCGACCCCCGATATCGAACCCTCGACGAGCTGACCGACCTCATCCTGCAGAGCGAGTTGGTGGTGCTGCCGTACGACTCACCCGATCAGATCACCTCGGGCGTGTTGGTCGACGCGGTCTCGGCCGGTCGTCCGGTGGTGGCCACCGACTTTCCCCACGCCCGTGAGTTGAGTCGCAGCGGAGCCGTGCGGGTCGCTCCCCGTCGCAATTCGCTGGGGCTGGCCCGGTCGATCGACCAGATCCTGGGCTCGCGTTCGACCCGGGTGTTCATGCGCCAAGCGGCCCGACGCCTGGCCCCGCAACACTCGTGGCAGTCGGTCGCCCGTTCGTATCTGAGGGTGATGCGCTCCGGTCGTCCGGTGTCGAACAGGCAGTTGACGTCATGATCGCCATCGCCAACGAGATCCGTCAGCCGATGCGGCTCGACCATCTGTTCACTCTCGCCGACTCGCGCGGGATCCTCGAACACGCCAACGGCACCGTTCCGCGCCTGGCCCACGGGTACTGCACCGACGACAACGCGCGCCTGCTGTCGTTCGCGGTTCGCGATGCCGGACGCACCCGTGGATCCGAGATGCTCGCGCATCTGGCGATGCGATTCGTCCTCGACGCTCAGGACCCCGACGGGCGAGTCCGCAATCGCATGGCCTTCACCCGTCGGTGGACCGACGAACCCTCGACCGACGACTGTTGGGGACGGGCGGTCTGGTCGCTCGGAACCGCGGCCGCGCGCAGCACCGACGCCTTGTTGCGTCATCGGGGCTTCGCCGCGTTCGAACGGTCCGCGCGGGTCGGTTCACCGTGGATGCGCGCACAGTGCTTCGCGGCTCTCGGTGCCGCCGAGATCGTCGCCGTCGACCCCTCCAACGACGTCGCTCGTGCGCTCCTCGCCGACACCGCGGACCGGATCTCGGACCGCTTCGGCTACCTGGACACCGGTGAGTCCCCCACGTGGTTGTGGCCGGAGCGGGCCCTCACGTATGCCAACGCCGTCATCCCCGAGGTCCTGATCGCGTCCGGCGACTTGTTGAGTCGTCCCCGGGATCTGGCGCGCGGCCTCGAACTCCTGGATTGGCTGTTCCGCACCGAGACCCACGACGGCCATCTCTCCGTCACCCCCGTGGGCGGTCGGCGGTTCGGCGACCGTGCGCCGGGCTTCGATCAACAACCCATCGAGGTGGCCGCTCTGGCCGACGCGGCACATCGCGCGTGGATCGCCACGTCTGATCCCCGTTGGTCGAACGAGTACGTCGGATGTCAGAACTGGTTCCTCGGACACAACGACATCGGGGTCGAGATGTTCGATCGCAGATCGTTCGGTGGATACGACGGCCTCACGTCGAACGGACCCAACCTGAATCAGGGCGCCGAGTCGACGTTGGCGATGCTCTCCACACTCCAGGATCGAACGTCGGCATGACCGACGGCCTTCTGACCCGCTCCGCAACCGTACTGAGACCGGATCCCACCCGCACGCTGTTGCACTTGTTCATCGCGGGCCAGGAGGACTTCGGTTCACCGAGTGGACGCGCGGGTTCGGTGATGGACCGGGCCCTGCGACTCACCGAGGCCGAGGTCCGCGCCGAGCTCGACGCCGTCACCGCGGTGTTCGGGCCCCGACACCGCGACCTCGACTACTGGCTCGAGGTGCACGCCGAGCGCATGGCCGGACGCATGCCCCGTCGGGTGGCGCTCTCGCGCGACCGATTGATGCTGATCGGCGCCCTCTTCACCAACGAGGTCACCGTGGAGGGAGCCGCTCTCACGAACCCGTCGATCGTTCCGTTCGGCGGCGTGGTCGACGGAAGCGCCTCGTTCATGATGAGCGTGCGGGGCATCAGCGAGGGCCACCGTTCCTCCATCGGATTTCGAACCGGTCGTGTCGACGCCGACGGTGACGTGCACGTCGACCCGCCCGGTCGCACGCTGAACCCCGGACTGCAGGCCGAGGGTCACCTGCACAAGCGGACCTTCGCCGGGTTGCTCAGTCGTCTCGGTGATCTGGACGACGACGCGCGTTCGGTGCTCGACGGACTGACGGATCAGTTCTCCTCGGCCGACCTCGATCGTCAGATCGCACGACTGGTGAAGGATCGCGAGACGTATCGCAACGCCGACGGAACGGCTCATCGATTCCGCATGATCGCCGAACGCAGCTATTCGCTCGCGTTTCCCAGCGAAACGGACCCCTCCGTGCGCATCCTGTGGCCCCACTCGGCCGCCGAATGGCGGGGCATGGAGGATCTCCGTCTGGTCGAATTCCGTTCGTCCGCACGCGATTTCGGATACTTCGGCACCTACACGGCCTTCGACGGCCGACAGGTGTCCCAACAAATGTTGCACACCCGCGACTTCGTCTCGTTCGACGTCTTCCCCGTGACCGGCGCGGCCGCGCGGGGAAAGGGTCTCGCCCTGTTCCCCCGTCTCGTGGGGGGCAAGTACGTGGCCCTGTCGCGACACGACGGCGAGTCCAATTACGTCGCGTTCTCCGATCATCCCGAGTCGTGGGACGCACCGGTTCGTCTGCAGTCACCCGAACATCCGTGGGAGGCGCTCCAGGTGGGCAATTGCGGGTCGCCACTCGAGACCGACGCGGGATGGCTGGTGCTCACCCACTCGGTCGGTCCGATGCGCTGCTACACGATCTCGGCCATTCTTCTCGACCTCGACGATCCGACGCGGATGATCGGACATCTCGACGATCCCCTGATCGCCCCCGTCGACGGCGATCGCGACGGGTACGTCCCCAACGTCGTCTACTCCTGTGGCGCCACCATCCACAACGGCAACCTGGTCGTTCCCTTCGGCATCAACGACGAATCCATCGGCTTCGCGAGTGGGTCGGTGCGCGACGTGATCGATGCGATGAAGTACGGACGCTGAGTCGACTCAGTCGCTCGGCCAGACGTCGGCGATGGCGGTCAGTTCGTCGCGGAAATCCGGATGACTGATGCGTGCCAACGCGTGCGCCCGCTCGCTGATGGACAGTCCGGCGATCTCGGCGGCGCCGAACTCGGTGATGACGACGTCCACCTGATGACGCGGGGTGGTGATCACGCTCCCCTCGGGCAACCGGCCCGCGATGCGTGACACCAACTTCCCGTTCACCATCGACGTGGACGGCAGACACACGAGACTGCGGCCGTTGTCCGAGAGTCCCGGGCCCGAGACGAAATCCTCGTGGCCGCCGATACCCGAGAACTGCTTGCCGAGAACGCTGTCGGCCACGACCTGACCGGAAAGATCCACGGCCATGGCACCGTTGATCGAGACCATGTCCCGGTTGCGCGCGATGATCTCGGGCGAGTTCACGATGCCGACCGGCAGGAAGCGAACGTCGCGATTGCCGTCGAGCCATTCGTACAACGCCGGCTCACCGGCCGCGAAGGTGGTCACCGAGAAACCGTCGAACTCGGTTCCCTTGCGATTGGTCACCTTGCCCGCCTGATGCAGTCGCATCAAGCCGGTCGTGAACATCTCGGAGTGGATTCCGTAGTCACCACCATCTCCGGCGGCCAGGCGCGCCGCCACCTGCGTGGGGATCCCGCCGATTCCGGTCTGGATGGTGCACCCGTCGCGAATGAAGGAGACCGCGATCTCGGCGATGGCGCGCTCGGCGTCGTTGGGTGCCACGTCGGCCAGATTCAACGGAACGCGATCCGAGAAGACGACGTGGTCGACGTCGCCCACCGCGATGGAATGCTCGTACGCGCCGGCGCCGAACGTTCGCGGGAAATGCGGACTGCATTCCACGATGAGCACCCGATCCGGATCGGCGATCACGTCGGCGATGGCGTCGGTGAACGCGCCGGAGTGCAGACTGAGCGAGATGCGCCCGTCGACGGGCATCGAGCCGGCCACCGCGACCACCCGGGGCTTCAGTCGGTGCAACACGGTCTCGAACCGGCGGAAATCGGCGGGCACGAAGTCCACGTCGGCCCCGGTGTCGCGCAGGAATCGTTCGGCGGGCCCGAAGAAGCCGCTCTTCAGGTGAACCGAGGGCCGGGTGAACAACGAGAAGAGGTCGGGCAACAGCGCACCGAACACCTTCAGATCCTCGAAGCGATCGGCGGATGTGGTGTCCCCCAACGCGTGCAGGAATCCGCCGGGAACACCGGGCCCCAAGGGTATGGCCAGCGTATCGACCGCCCGCAGGGCCCCGATCGCCTCCTCGAAGTCACCGACGCGACGATCAGTCATGTGGTCAAACTAGTCGCGTTCGTCGAGCGAGATGCCTCGGGCCTCCACCTCGGCGGCGAACTCGATCCAGGTCTCCTCGGCGGTGTCGACGGCCGTCTGCGCCGCCGCCAGTTGTTCGCTCAAGGTGGCCAGTCGCCCGTGGTCGGGCGAGCTCCCGGCCGCCACGTTCGACAACTCGGCGCTGACCGCGTCGCGTTTGGTGATCGCCAGATCCAACGCCTTCTCGGACTGCGCCAACAGACGTTTCAACGTGCTCGGCGACTTCGCCGAGACCGGTCGCGCCGTAGTCGGGGCCGGGACGACCGGAACGTTCGTGGCGGCGACCGGTGGCGTCTTGCCCACCGGCGTCCGATTCGCCACGTAACCGCGACCCGTGGACGACGGTTGGTTCGCGCGGGACGCCAACCAACCGGCGACACCACCGCGCACGGGCCGAACGTCGCCCTCGCCGTCGAGGGCCAGAACGTCGGACACCGTGCGATCGAGGAACGCGCGATCGTGGCTGACCACCACCACGATGCCCGGCCAATCGTCGAGGAAGTCCTCCAACGCGCGCAGGGTGTCGAGGTCGAGGTCGTTCGTGGGTTCGTCGAGCAGCAGCACGTTGGGTTGTTCGAGGAGCGTGAGCAACAACTGCAGCCGACGTCGCTCGCCGCCGGACAACGTGGAGATCTCGGCGAACTGGGCGTCACCGTCGAACCAGAAACGCTTCATCAACGTGACGTCGTCGATGGATGGCGCCCCCTTGTCGCCCGCCACCGCGTCGCGAACCTTCAGGGTGGTGTCCAATTCCCGTCCCAGTTGGTCGTAGTAGCCGATGCGGACCGTTCGCCCCACGTCGATCGTGCCGGCGGTCGGCACCAAACGCCCGGCGATCAACTCGAGCATCGTGCTCTTGCCCGCCCCGTTCGGACCCACGATTCCGATGCGGTCACCCGGTTCGAGGACCAGGTCGAACGCCGCGAGCACCCGGACGTTCCCCGGCCACGAGAACGCGACACCGCTCATCTCGATGCCCTTGGATCCGAGTCGTTGCGCGCCGAGACGTTCGCTGGACGCCAACCCGAGATCGCCCTCGCGCGCGGGACCGTCTGCCTTGGTCCCGATCAGCTTCGTGGCCGCCGCGATGCGCGCCTTGGGTTTGCTCGTTCGTGCGGGCGCACCCCGGCGCAACCACGCCAACTCGGTCCGGGCCAGATTGCGTCGCACCTGCTCGGCCGTCGCCGCTTGCTCCTCGCGCTCCACGCGCCCGGCCAAATACGCCGCGTAACCGGATCCGGCGTTCCATCCGGTGGGAACGTGCAGATAGCCGTGGCCGCGATCGATCTCGAGCACCTTGGTGGTGACCCGATCGAGAACGTGACGATCGTGCGTGACCAACAACAGTCCCCCGGTGTAGGCCGCCAGCCACTCCTCCAGGTAGCGAATCGCGTCCAAGTCGAGATGGTTCGTCGGTTCGTCGAGGATCAGGGCCTCCCACTCGCCCGCGAGCAACGCCGCCAGGGCCACGCGCTTGCGTTGACCGCCCGACAACTGGTCCGACGGTCGGTCGATCAACGCCGCCATACCCAGTCGATCGAGCATGGCTTCGGCCTTCCACACGTCGGAGGACCCGCAACCCGACATGGTGATCACCGCGTCACGAACGGTGCCCGCCGCCAACACCGGGTTCTGACCCAACACGCCGATGCGAGCCCCGCGCCCGCGCCGGACCACCCCGGCCTGCGGTTCGATCTCGCCGCTGATCATCCGCAGCAGGGTGCTCTTGCCGCAACCGTTGATGCCCACCACGCCGACCCGATCTCCGTCGGAGATGGTGATCGAGACATCGGCGAACAGGGGTCGGTTCGGACGCGAGGCGGCCAACCCCTGGGCGTCGATGATGATCATTTCGTGATGCTCATTCGGCGACGAAGCCGGGCCACGAACGCATGTATCCCACGAAACCGTCGCTCAGACCCTCGGCCCGCAGCTCGTCGGCGGTCACCGGAAGCGAACGCATGACCACGCTCGGATCGGACGCGACCATTCGCGGAAAGTCGTGATGCAGGATGGCGGCCCGACCGAGAGCGACGATGTCGGCCCCGGCGTCGATCGCCCGGGAGATGTCGGCCCCGCCGTACAACTTGCCGGCCACCGCGAGTCGCACCTTCCCCCGTGGAAGTTCGGCGAACACGTCGATGAGCCGGCGATCGGCCCAGCCCGGGTCGTGCGTCTGGGCGAAGCAGTCCCACAGCGACATGTCGATCATGTCGACCTTGCCGCCGTCGACCAACCATCCGAACACCTCGCGGATCTCGTCGATCACCATTCCGAATCTCTCGGGTGACAAACGGACACCGATGTGGAAATCCTCTCCGCACCGCGCGCGGATTCCGTCGATGACGTCGAGGAGCAACCGGGCCCGATTGGCGAGCGACCCTCCGTACGCGTCGTCACGATGATTCAGTTCCGACGACAGGAATTGGCAGATCATGTATCCGTGCGCGCCGTGCAACTCGACGCCGTGGAACCCGGCGTGGTGGCAACGCACCGCGGCGGCGACGAAATCCTCGGACAACTGTTCCACCTCCGCGGTGGACAACGCCCGCGCACCGGTGGAGGGGTCGTCGGACGGGCACACGGGATCGGTGCCGATCAGATCCTTGGGCGAACGATTACCCGCATGATGAAGCTGGACGATCGCCACACTTCCTTCGGCCGCGATGTCGCGGGCCAGACGAGCGAGCCCCGGCACGTGATCGTCGGAGAACGTTCCCAACTGGCCCGGAAATCCCTGGCCCACCCGCTGAACGTGCGCCGCGCACGTCATGGTCAAACCGAATCCTCCCCGAGCCCTCATGGTGAGCCAGTGGTGTTCCTCGTCCGAGAGGCTGCCGTCGGCATGGCTCTGCATGTTGGTGAGCGGGGCCAGCATGAATCGATTCGGCATCGCGGGACCGTGGGCGAACGAAACCGGATCGGAGAAACTCGTCATGCCCCCAGCCTGACAAGCGGACTAGCCCGTGGGCGAATCCACCGAACCGAGCGTGTCGCGGACGTCGTAATTCCACAGTTCCGGCAACGCACCGCGCATCGAACCCACCGCCCCGGTGCAGAGAAGGCCACCGATCACCAACGAACCGCGGACGGATGTCATGCGGGCGGTGACCGTCGCGCGGACCTGTCCCAACTGCGGACCGATCGAATACGAGAGCAACTCGATGCCGGCCATGCGTCCGCGCAACCGGTCGGGAATCGTCAGGTTCCAGATCAGCATGCGGAACAATCCGCTCACCATGTCGGCCGCTCCGGCGAAAACCAGACATCCCAACACCCACCAGATCGAACCCACCATGCCGGCGGCGCCGATCGCCACGCCCCAGACCATGCCGGCGAACACCACGAATCGCCCGTGATGGACGACGCGCTTCGACCAACGCGACGTCGCCGAGGCGATCAATTCGCCCACCGACAACGCGGTGTACATCACTCCGAGGCTCCACGTGGCGTCGTACTCGTCGGCGATGAACGGGAACAGAGCGAAGGGAAAGGCGAACAACATCGCGAGCGTGTCGCACACGTACGTTCCCATGATGTCGCGCCTCGTGCGCACGTAACGGAAGGCCTGCCGCAACTCCTCGATCGGATGAGCGTGCTCCGCACGGAGGTTCGGCACCGGATCCAAGCGGAAGATCAACGTCGCACTCACGACGAACGTGGCGAGGTCGAAGAGATAGGCGGCCTCCACCCCACCGAGAGCGATGAGAAATCCGCCGATGGCCGGCCCGACCACGCGCGCCGAACTGCCACGAAACGAGTTGAGGGCTCCGGCGGCCGAGAGCTGGCTCGCGGGCACCACGCGCGGGACGATGCTCTCGAGGCTGGGTCGTTGCAGACTGTCGATCGCCGAGATCAACACGGCCACGACGTAGATCGGCCACACCTGCGCCGCGTCACCACGCCAGGCGTTGAACAACAGCACCACCACACCGAACATGAAGGCCGTCTCGGTGACGAGCACCATGGTTCGACGATCGATGCGATCCGCCAGCACGCCTCCCCACAGACCGAACACGACGAGGGGCACGATCTCGAGCAGACCGAGAACGCCCACCGCCACGTACGAACCGGTGATGTCGGCCACCTGATACGGCATGGCCACGAAGGTCGCCGCCGAACCCAGTCCGGTCACCAGACCCGACCCGAACAGCAGTCGATACTGGTGATTTTCGCGCAACGGCGTCAGGTCCACGTCACCATTCTGACCCGACGCGCACCGTCGGCGATGGTTCGCGACCATCGGACGCCGACCCGAAATCGCTCGGAAAACCGGTGGTTTCGGCCCCTCGGGGGCTCGGAAAAATGATGTGAAAAAACGCTCGGAAATCCGCGATCGGCGCGAATCCTTGTAATAAGTTCGCATCCATGAAGAAACGTGAACTCATCCAAGCAGTATCTGACCACACCGGACTCGACAAGAAGACGGCCACCGCGGCCGTCGAGGGAACGATCGACGTCATCCTGGCCAACGTGGCCAAGGGTGAAATCGTGAACATCTCCGGGTTCGCCAAGTTCGCCAAGATCAAGCGTCCGGCGCGCATGGGTCGCAACCCAGCCACCGGCGAGACGATCAAGATTGCGGCGAAGACCGTGGCCAAGATCACTGCGCTCAAGGGATTCAAGGACATCGCCCTCGGCGCCGCCCCCGCTCCCAAGCTGAACAAGGCTGGCGCCGCCAAGGCCGCTCCCGCCAAGAAGGCCGCTCCGGCCAAGAAGAAGGCAGTCGCCAAGAAGGCTGCGCCCGCCAAGAAGAAGGCCGCTCCGGCCAAGAAGAAGGCGGTCGCGAAGAAGGCCCCGGCCAAGCGTCGCTGACCGAGGCGCTTCGGCGCTGAAGAAATGTCGGACACCCCGTCGCGCGAGCGGCGGGGTGTTTCGTTTCCCCGACTCACACGTCGGCGATCACCCGTCGCCGTTCACTCGTCGCCGTTCACTCTTGGTCGGGGGACCAGCGATCGGCCGTCACGGTGAGACGTAGGGTTCCGATCGGCGCCGCAGGATCGATGTCGACCGGTGCCTTGTCGAAGATCACCTCGATCGAACCGCCGGCCGGGATCACCACGCCGGCCGGCAGGCGCGCGCCGATGTCCTCGAACACACGACCCGAGACGTCCACGGCATCGGCCGACGCGTTGGTGATGGTGGCCCTGATCACGCGCCCGGATTCGTCCTGCTCGACGATGTCGACCCTCACCTCCGGATCGTCGGCCTGCGCCGGAGGCAGGTACTTGTCCGATTCCAAGTAGAAGCGTCGTTTCGGTACCACGTACTGCTCCATCAGGATGCGCTGCGCCTGCTCGAGACTCTGGCTCGATCCGTACTGCCCCCACGTGCGGCGATCGAGTTCGGCGTCGGCGGACATCAGCGAGAACAACTCGGCCACCC
>WLEG01000047.1 GCA_009704425.1 Actinomycetota bacterium
AGGCGAACCAGATCCATGCCGGTCAACGCGTCGGGAAACGGACGCGGGTCGAGCGTCGTGTAGATCGTGGCGTTACCGATGGCGACACCCGCCTCGTTCACGCCGTGTTCGGCACCCCAACTCCACGTCGGACGCGAGACGACGCAACGTAGCGTCGGGCCGTCCGATCCGGGAATCTCGAGATACGTGGCTCGCGTCGTTCGTTCGTGTCGCGACTCGACCACCTCGATCAGTTGCGACTCCGTCGGTGGCCGATCCGAGTTCTTGGCGAAGATCGTGGCCCCGGTCGAGGTGGCCTCCCCGAGAGCCACCAACAGATCGCACATCGCGTCGACCCGTCAGCCGAAGGAGATCGAATCGGAACCGTCGATGATCGATGCGGGGGCAGGGACCCGCCACAGACTCTCACCGTTCGGTTCCGTCGACGACCATTCCGGGTCCGCACCGGACCGGAGGTCGAGCCGCCGGGGAACCATCGAGTCACCGGATGCGGTCTCCCACAGGATGGCGGCGTTCGATCCGTGCCATCGAACCGCCATCGACATCCGTGCGCCGTTGGGCACCACCAGACCATGGGCCTCGAACGACGATCCGAGTCGCTCACCGCCGATTCCGTCGACGCAGAAGATGGCCCGGTCGCCACCACCCCAGAACAGCAAGGATTCCTCGACGGCGGTGATGAGAGCGCCGGCGCACTCCGCATCGTCCACGCCCAATCGCGACGACGATGCGATTCCGTCCAATCCCGTCCCGAGGGCCCGCCGAACGATGCGGTCGACGTCGTCGGTGGTTCGCTCGTCGATACCGGACAACCACAACGTGCCCACCCGCACGGCCGCGACCCGCAACGGGTTGACGCGACCTCGGCGGGACTTACGGACGATGCGTTCGACGGCTCCGGCGACGTCCTCGGCCGGTGTCCGCGCGGCGCCCATGCGATCGGCGTGGAATCGGTCGATCAACCAACCCGCCAACTCGTCGGGCCGGCGCCACGGCATCTCGGACTCCTCGGCGAGGGCGATGGCCACCTTGGCCCGGTTCACACGACTCACCAGGGACACGCCGCCGTCGAGGTCGGGCAACACCAACCGTGAGGACCCGTCGCAGATGGTCGTCCAACCACGCTCGACGGCGTCGACGTCGGGCAACCGATCCAGATCGATGTCGCGCCCCACGGCCACCCGCACGCGCGCGCGATGTCCGATCGGCATCACCGTCGGTGCGCTGGCCAATTCGAGCCCCGGCGCCGGCCACGAGGCGTTCTCGCCGCCGTCCGCACCACGCGCCGCGATCGGCCTCGACACCGTGAGATCGGTGCGGGTGAGGGCCACCGCGACGGGCATCGGTGAATCGTTCTCGATGTCGACCACGACGATGGGCCGGGCATCGGGACCACTCGCGCACCACACCGTGTGCACGACGTCGCCGCCGGGAACCCTCATGCGCGTGGAGACGATCGGGAGTCCGTCGACGTCGGTTCGACGCACGGCCACCTCCCGTTCGGGGTCGTACCAGCGATCGTCGGCCGCGACGTGCCACGCGAGATCGGGCGAACCGTCGGTGAAAATCACCCGACCGCTGGGCGCGACCCGAGCCACCGCGGGTCGGCCGAACACTCCGATGGGCGATGTCACGCCCGCAAACGTCTCGTCAGCCAATTTCGCTCCGCCTTCTCCGTTGCATGAGCAGCGCGACGGCTTCGGCGGCGCTCCGTTGGTTCTGACACACCGACACCACTTGCTCGGTGATGGGCATCTCCACCCCGTGGCGTCGCGCGAGATCGAGCACCGCCGGAGAACTCTTCACACCCTCGGCCACCATCGTCATCGACTCCAGAATCGACGTGATGGACTCACCTTCACCGAGGCGACGACCGACCGTGTTGTTCCGACTCTGAGCCGACGAACAGGTGGCGATGAGGTCTCCCATGCCCGCCAAGCCCGCGAACGTGAGCCCGTCCCCGCCCATGGCCATTCCGAGTCGCGACATCTCCGCCAATCCCCGCGTCATCAACGTGGCCCGGGTGTTGTCACCGAAACCCATGCCGGCGGCCATTCCCGACGCGATGGCGATGACGTTCTTCACCACACCGGCGACTTCACAACCGACCACGTCGGGGTTGGTGTACACGCGCAACGTCGGTCGCGAGAAGATGCGTTGGAGCTCGTCGGCGATCACCTTGTCGTTGATGGCCACCACGGCGGCGGCCGGTTGTCCCTGCATCACCTCTCGGGCCAGATTGGGACCGGTGAGAACCGCGACCGGATGGCCCGGCATCTCGTCGGCCACCACCTCGCTCATGCGCTTCAGCGAACTGCGCTCGAGCCCCTTCGACAGGCTGACGATGGGCACCCACGGCCGGACGTGTCGGGAAGCTTCGGACACCACCTCGCGAAAACCGTGGGACGGCACCGCCATCACCACCACGTCGGCGGCCGACACCGCCTCGGCCAGATCCGACGTGACGTCGAGGGAATCGGGCAGACGCGAGTCGGGCAGGTAATCCACGTTCGTGCGCGAACTCGCGATGGCGGACGCCAGCTCACGACGACGCGCCCACAACACGGTGGAGGTGTTCCCCGCCGCCAACGAGGCCACCGTCGTCCCCCACGAGCCGGCACCGACAACCGCCACCCGAATCGACTTGGCCCCCGTCACGGCGATGATCGTATACGCCGGACCCAAGAACGAGTCCGACGGCCCGAACCGTCCGCGACACGAGCACCTAGGCTCGCGTCGTGAGTTCGCCCGTGTCGTTGGTGGTCCCGATCCGACGGTTCGACGACGCCAAGAGCCGACTCGCCGGCGTGCTCTCTCCCGCCGATCGACGTGAACTCGCCGTTTCGTGCGCCCGCGGAGTCGTTCGATCGATCCCCCACGCCGACGTCTTCGTCGTGTGCGACGACGAGGAGGTGGCCGCGTTCGCGCGCGAGTCGGGGGCCACCGCGGTCATGGTCGATGCCGCGGGACTCAACGCCTCGCTCACCGCCGGGCTGCCCCGCGTGATCGCCGACCGACCCGATCAGCCCGTGATGGTGGCTCACGCCGATCTGCCTTTCGGCCGCCGCCTCGGTGACCTCTGGGACGACATCGGCCCCGGGATCACCGCCGAGACGGTGGTGATCGTGCCCGACGACCGTCGCGACGGATCGAACGTCGTCGTCATCGGAGTCGGACTGCTGCCCGCGTGGCGCTTCGTCTACGGAGTCGGCTCGTTCGAGGCCCATCGGTCGCACGCGCGACAGCTGGGCGTGGAGCCGATCGTCATCGACGACGAACTGCTGTCGCTCGACCTCGACACGCCGGGCGACCTCGAGAATCCGCACGTCCGCGGAACGCTCGATCGACTCATCACGAAGCGAGACCATTCATGAACACCACACCGGCGACGAACGATCCGGGGCAACCGGCGCAGCATTCCGATCGAACCATCACCTCGATCGATCTGCCGACACCGAAGGTCGCCCTGGCCATCGGCGCGCATCCCGATGACATCGAGTTCGGTTGCGGGGCCACGCTGGCCAAGTGGGCGGCCGCCGGGTGTCGCATCCACCACCTGGTTCTCACCGACGGTTCGAAGGGAACCTGGAATCCCGACGCCGACATCACCGCGCTGATTCGCACCCGACGCGACGAGCAGACCGAGGCCGCGCGGCGACTCGGCGGGGTCGACGACGTGACCTTCCTCGACCAGGTGGACGGCGAACTGGAGGAAACCGTCGAGTTGCGGAGCCGCATCGCCCGACACATCCGGGTGACCCGACCCGACGTCGTGCTGGGTCACGATCCGTGGAAACGTCATCGGCTCCACCCGGATCACCGCCACGCCGGGTTTCTCACCTGTGACGCCATCGTGGCGGCCCGCGATCCGCACTTCTTCCGGGACCACGGCCTGGCGCACCACCGCCCGTCCCACCTGCTCCTCTGGGAGGCCGACGAGGCGAATCACGCCGAGAGCGTCGGCGACTTCGTCGACGCGAAGATCTCCGCGCTGCTGGCTCACGCCTCCCAATTCGAGAGCACGATGAAAGCCGTGGCGCCCGAGGATCTCGATCGATTCTCCGACCGCATCCGAACGCGACTGTCCGAACTGGGGCGGCGGGTGGACCGGTCGGCCGCGGAGATCTTCACGAGGATCTCCGACCTCTGATCGCTCAACCGCGACCCGGGCCGCCGGCGAAGGCCTGGGCCACGTCGATCCACTGACGGGCGGCCTCACCCACGACTTCCAGCTGCGAGTCGTTCGGTGTTCGTCGCTGCGTGACGACCAGACAGAAGTCGTAGGCATCCCCGGTCACCCGATTCTCGGCATCCGCCGGGCCCCACGTCCAGGTCTCGCCGTCGGATCCCGCCAACTCCAACCGGACCGGTCGGTCATCGGCGGGCAACCGATTGATCAGAAGACTGAACGGACGGGCCGAGTACCCGATGTGGGCCACGTGTCGCAGACGATCGCTGATGACCGCGGGTCGGTCGGTCGCCACGCACACGTCGTGACCGTGCGCCCACGTCTCCATCAGGCGGGCCGTGAGAAACGAGGGCACGGACATCGCGGGGCCGTACCACGGAACGCGTCGATCGGAATCGACATCCGCGGCCCGCGCGCGAAGTCGCTCGGCGTGGATCCGCCATTCGCCGAGAAGGTCGACGGACGTCAACGTCCTCCCGGCGTCGACCGAGGGATCGTGGGGCGCCCCGGCGATGATCCGCTCGCGGTCCGCCAGGAAAGCATCGGGGTCGCCGAGAGCCATCGAGGCGCGTTCGTCGAAGAAGCGCAGATGGCTGATCTGATCCGCCACGGACCAGCCCGCCGCAGGGGTGGGCAACTCCCACTCGCCCGGGGTGAGTCGGTCCAGGACAACGCCGAGAGCCGACTGCTCCGCGGCCAGATCGTCGAGCAGTTTGCGATGCTTCATGTTGGGACCTCCGTTGGGTTGGCCGGGAAAAGCAAACGAGCGGGGGTTTCCCCCCGCTCGTTCAATTCCTGCCCGATCACAGATCGGAAAGAATCACTTCTTCTTGGCGGCTGCCTTGCGCTTGGCGGGAGCCTTCTTGGCGGCTGCCTTCTTCTTGGCCGGAGCCTTCTTCGCAACAGCCTTCTTCTTGGCCGGAGCCTTCTTGGCGGCTGCCTTCTTCTTGGCCGGAGCCTTCTTCGCAACAGCCTTCTTCTTGGCCGGAGCCTTCTTGGCGGCTGCCTTCTTCTTGGCGGGGGCCTTCTTGGCCGGAGCCTTCTTGGCGGCTGCCTTCTTCTTGGCCGGAGCCTTCTTGGCCGGAGCCTTCTTGGCGGGAGCCTTCTTCTTTGCTGCCATGGGAGTGTCCCTTTCTGGTTTGGTTTGGTACTGCTGTGTCTTGCTTTCGAGTCGTATCGGGCCGGGGCCTTCCACGCACTTCGATTCTTGTCGGATCATTTCTGACCAGTTCTCGGGTGGAACCAACGACATTCGATTGGATTTTTCGAGTTATTACAAGTACTGGTTTTATTGCAAATGCAACGAGCGTGTTCGATCATCTCGATGGCGACGACTCAGAGACGTCTCTCGAACCCACCGACGACAGTTGCGCACGGTCGGCGAGACGACGCTGACAGCGTTCACGCCCGCGTGTCGGCGATCACAGTGTGGCAAAGGGGACCTCCCCGATGGTGGATACCCCCGGACCACCACTCCCGAAAGTTCAGGAAGAATTCGCACCGAAAATCCACCACGACGTGCCGATCGTGGACAAGGATTCAGTGCGAGCGATCCTGCCCCTCGGACTCGTTCGCCCGACAACGTTGGGTCTCGACCCGGCGTTCGACATACGAGGAGTACGAGTGACTGAAGTGCTGCGGTACACGGATCACCCCCCGGCCGACGATCGTCGATCGGTCGACGACCTCGAACACGGCAGCGCTCACCGACACGGCACCCGGGTCGTGCTGGACACCTCGGTTCTGATCGCCGACCCGAACTGTCTGGCGGCGTACCCCGAATGCTCGATCGTGATTCCCCTGACGGTGATCGAGGAGCTCGACGGGCTCAAGAGCCGCCCCGACGACGTCGGCCGGGCCGCGCGGGCCGCCCTGCGTTCGTTGGAGGATCTGCGCACCCGCGCCGGGGGCTCACTCGCCAGCCCGGTGCCCCTGACCGACGACCCCACCTCGTCGACGGTCCACATCGAGATCAACGGCATCCAGAAGCATCTCTTGAACGAACACGGTCTGGACGCCGCCAAGCCGGACAATCGGATCATCGGAGCCGCTCTCGGGCAGGCATCCCACGCGCCGACGCGCATGGTGTCCAACGACGCGGCGTTGAGACTGAAGGCCGCCCACCTCGGTCTGACCGCGCACGAGCACCAACTCGTCGGGCGACACACGTCCACCCGACCGCTGGGTTGGACCACCATCGATTGCGACCCGTCGTTGGTGGACTCGGTCTACGCCGGCGTCTCCGTGGACCCCGACGACGTGACGGCGGCGGGCACCCTCGCCGAGAACTCGTTCGCGGTTCTGCGGGCCGGCTCGCAGTCCGCACTCGTGCGCTGTGTGGACGACGCGTTGCACCTGATTCCCCCGACATCGCCGGAGGCGTGGGGTCTTCGCGCCCGCTCGAAGGAGCAACGTTTCGCGTTGGAGTTGTTGCTCGACCCGGATGTGAGCGTCATCGCCCTCGACGGTCGGGCCGGAACCGGCAAGACGGTGATGGCGATCGCCGCCGGCCTCGAGCAGGTGGTGGAGCAACGGCGGTACGAGAAGCTCGCGGTGTACCGCCCGCTCGTCCCGGTCGGTCGTGCCGATGTGGGATTCCTTCCCGGTGGCCTCGACGAGAAACTGGACCCGTGGATGTCGGCCATTCACGACGCCATCGTGGCTCTCACCGATCAGCGGTCCAACCGCGAGGCGCGCACGATGATCGACGAGCTGATCGCCCGCAATCAACTGTCGTTGGAGTCCGTCACCTTCCTGCGCGGTCGATCGCTGCATCGCCAGATCGTGGTCGTCGACGAGGCCCAGAACCTGGAGCCCACCACGCTCAAGACGATCCTCACCCGCATCGGCGAGGGCACCAAGGTGATCTTCACCGGTGACACCAGCCAGATCGACGCGCCGTATCTCGGAGAGTCCAACAACGCTCTGGCCGTGCTCATCGGCGCCTTCCGCGGCCAACGCTGTTTCGGCCACATCACCTTGACCGCCTGCGAGCGCAGCGAAGTCGCCTCGTTGGCCGCCGAACTCCTCTGACCTCGACCCGCTGACATCGCCGGCCGACGGCGCCCGATCCCCTCGTTCGGGGACGGGTGGCCCCGTGTGACACCGGCGACAGCCCCCGCGAGAATTTCTCTTGACGACGACCCTTTTCACGTTTAGTGTTAAATGCGTGCGGCAGGGCCAATCCCCCCTCCTGGCCCTGCCGCCCAAGTTCTCCTCCCACAACAGAGCACCTCGCAGATAGGCGGTCACCGTGTCAGCCATCGAGTCGTCCGAACTGAAGTTGTCCACTTCTCTCAACTGGATGGACCACGCGGTGTGCAAAGGGAAGACGAACCTCTTCTTCCCACCCAAGGCGGAGCGTCCCCAGGCCCGAGTGCGGCGCGAAGCGCAGGCCAGGCTTCTGTGCCGGACCTGTCCGGTGAACGACAAGTGCCAGGTGTTCGCCCGTGACAACCGTGAGTACGGGTTCTGGGGTGGCGAGTCCGAGGAAGAGCGGCACTTGGCCGGTTACACCGTGGCCGCGCCGATCGGTGTGCGAGCCCGCGGTCTGCGTTCGGCAAGCTGACCTTCCACACCCCCGACCTAAGGTGAAGGCGATGCCTTCACCCGATCTCCCGTCCGACCAGTCCGGCTATGCCGTGGTCGATCTGGAGACCACGGGACTCCGTCCGACCGACACCATCCTGCAGATGGCCGTGGTCCTCACCGACGTCACGGGCCGCATCACGCGTCAGTGGAGCACGCACGTGCGTCCACCCCGATTCATGTCGACCGATCTGGGTCCACGACACATCCACGGCATCGGGCGTCGACACCTGCTGTTCGCCCCTCGCTTGAACCGGGCCATGCACACGTTGGCGGAACTCACCGCCGGCCGCATCGTGGTGGCGCACAACGCGCCCTTCGACACCCGATTCCTACGCACGGCCGCCGACAAAGTGGGCATCCCGCTCGGCTGGGCCGGGGTGCTGTGCACTCTCGACCTGTCGCGTCGCCTCGACCCCAACCGCCACAAGAACCACCGACTCACCTCGTTGTGCGAGGACTACGGGATCCGGCTCGACCAGGCCCACGACGCGCTGCACGATGCCCGCGCGACGGCGGAACTTCTCCCCCATTTGCTGCGTGAACACGCGATCGTGTCCATCGATCAGACGCGCGACTACTTCGTGTCGTAGCGCGCGCGCACCAATCGCGCGGTGTCGGTGGCCAAGCCGACCCACTCGGTGGGAGACACCACACGTGCGTTGCTCCCCAGTCGCAACAGAACCCGTTGCAACCACCGCTCACTGGAGACCGGCATCGAGACCCGCACCCAGTTCTTGCGTTTCGCCGTGGTGTCGTCATCGATGACGACACCCGGGTACTGCTCGAGCACCCACATCCAGGCCGGATCCATCTCGATGGTCACCTTGGTCGTTTCCGACGAGTCGGCGAACCACGGACGACGAGGACCCAGGTCGACACGTTCGCGAATCCCGCCCGTCTCGTGACCCTCGATGCGATCCAGACGGAAGATGCGTTCGGCATCCACACCCAGATCGAGGGCCCGCACGTACCAATGGTCGGACTCCGTGAACACCTCGACCGGGACGATCCGCCGCTCGACCGACTCGCCCGAGGCCGGGGACCAGTGAACGATGACGACCTCTCTGCTCTCCTCGGCCGCCCGGACGAAGTCGGCCACCCGATCGGGAGTTTCCATCTCGACCACCAGTCCGCCGGCGTCGTCGATGCCCATGGCCGCGGCGACCTTGGCAACCGCGCGATTCAACGCACCACCAACCTCGGAACCCGCGAGGTTGCCCGCCGCTCGCGCCGAGGCGACCAAGCTGAAGGCCTCCGGTGCGGTGAGCCGCAACGGCCGGTTGAAGTATTTCGGGATGCCGAAGTGCACGGCTTCCTCGTCCACCCACAGGTCGATCAGATCGCGCGGGTCCTGGGACACTCCGCACAAGGAGGCCAGCGTGAGGTCGGCCATCAGGTCGTCGACGCTCATGCCGAAGTGCTCGGCCATCTCGGCGGTGGACACCGTCCCCCGCTCCTGAAGCCACGGCAACATCACCAACAGGCGACGGAGTCGCAGATTGACCGGACGCGGTCCACGGCGGGTCATGCGCGGGCCCCCATCGACTCGAGCCAGTCGATGACGTGTTCGCGTAGCAGCGGGGGTGCCAGCACCTCGGCGCGTTCGACGAAGCCCAACAGCCATTGGTCGAAAGCCCGAACGTTGGAGCAGGGAATCGCGAAGACCGTGGACCCGTCGTCGCGCTCGGACACCACGGCCTCCGGGCCGTACTGGCTGAGCACCACGCCGACGTCGGACGCGTCGACCAGCACCTCGGCCACCTCGGCCCCCACGTCGACGTTGTCGGGAAGGAGCTTCGGATCGGCGGGGAAGACCGCGGTCACGTCGAAACCGGTCGGCACCTCGAACGCCCCACCGACGCCGGACTCGACCTCTCCCGAGATGCGATCGACGCGGAACGTGCGCAGAGCGTCGATGCTCCGGTCGTGACCCACGAGATACCACCATCCGTCGCGGGCCAACAATCCGTAGGGTTGGACCTCGCGCGACTTGCCGTTGTACTCGAAAGAGACCACGCAGCGCGTGGCCAGGGAACGGTGCAGGAACGGAAGCCGCGGGTCCACCGGAAGATTCGCCCCGATGACCGGCGACACGCCATCACCTCGGTCGGGCATCGACTCCAGGTCCACCTTCCAGAGTGCCTCGAGGCCCCACGACTGACCCATGCGAATGGTGGACACCGCCACGCGAAGCGCCGCGGCCTCGTCGGGCTCGAGGTCGATGTCGCCGAGTTCGTACTCGGAGCGCAGGATTCGGTAGCCGGTCATTCCGGCCTGATCGCCTCCCAGAACCACCGAGTCGATGGGGACACCTTCGTCGCGCAGGAGAGACTTGTCGCGCTCGAACGCCGCCCTGGCGGCGACCAGATTGTCAGGATACTGGCCACGCAGTTCGTTGCGGATCTCGTCGAACGTGACGTGTCGCCGTGCGGACAACAACAGAGTCAAGAGGTTCGTGACCCGTTCCAATTGGTGCATGGCGACCCTCAACCTCCGTCGGACCCGAACGCGGATCCGTGAAACCAACGAAGGAGAGAGTGGGTGGACGGATCGCTCCCGCGGTGGGCGTCGTCGTCGGAGGCCAACGCGAGGGCCATTTCCTTGCCCAGTTCCACGCCGAACTGATCGAAGCTGTTGATGCCCCAGACGACGCCTTGCACGTGCACCACGTGCTCGTACAACGCCACCAACTGACCCAACACCGACGGAGTCAGCCGACGCGCCACGATCACGGTCGAGGGGCGATCTCCGTCGAACACCCGATGTTCGGC
>WLEG01000048.1 GCA_009704425.1 Actinomycetota bacterium
AGCAACTCATCGTGTGTCAGGTCACCAAGAACCCCATCGGGGTGAAGGGTGCGCGCCTCACCCAGGAGGTGTCGTTGCCCGGACGATTCGTGGTGCTGATCCCGAACTCCAAGACCTACGGAATCTCGAAGCGTTTGCCCGATGCGGAACGCAAGCGTCTGCGCAGCATCCTCGATCGGGTCAAGCCCGCCGAGCACGGATTGATCGTGCGCACCGCGGCCGAAACCGCCACCGAGCACGAGTTGCGGGCCGACATGACCCGCTTGGTCGAGCAATGGAACGACATCGAAGCCAAGGCCAAGAAGGCCAACGGCCCGACGCTCCTCTATCGCGAGCCCCCGTTGGCCGTGCGCGTCATCCGTGAGGAGTTCAACAGTGACTACCGGGGTGTCGTCATCGACGATCGTCAGCTGTTCGAGGACGTGCGCGACTACGTGCAGGCGTTCAATCCGGAACTGGCGGATCGGGTGGAGTACTTCGACGCCACCACCGAGGGGCTTCCGATCTTCGAGAAGCATCACGTGCACGAACAGATCCACAAGGCGCTCGACCGAAAGGTCTGGTTGCCGTCGGGCGGGTCGCTGATCATCGAGCACACCGAGGCTCTCACGGTCATCGACGTCAACACCGGTCGCAACGTGGGCACCTCCAACCTGGAGGCCACGGTGTTCCAGAACAACCTGGAGGCCGCCGAGGAGGTGGCGCACCAGCTGCGTCTGCGGGACATCGGTGGAATCATCGTCATCGACTTCATCGACATGGAGATCAAGGAGAACCGTCGCAAGGTGGTGGAGGCCTTCCGGTCGGCCCTGTCGCGCGACAAGACCCGCACGCAGGTGTTCGACATCTCCGAATTGGGTCTGGTCGAGATGACCCGCAAGCGGATCGGGGAGGGCCTGCTCACCAGCTTCGCCGGCCAATGTCCGGACTGTCACGGGCGCGGTGTGCTGGTCAATCACGATCTGTTGCTCTGATCGGACAAGAGATCCCGGGTGGGCGTTGGTTTGCTCCCATTCCGGCAGGTAGAGTCGCCATTCGCTATGTACGCAGTGATCGCAACCGGTGGCAAGCAGGTCCGTGTGACCGAGGGCCAGCAAGTGCATGTGGAGCTTCTTGGTGCCGAACAGGGCGCCACGGTGGACTTCACGGCCGTGCTGGTCGTCGACGGCGACACTGTTCTGGCCACACCTACCCAACTCGCCGGAACCAAGGTTTCGGGTCGCATCGTCGGCTCGGCCGCGGGCCCCAAGATCGATGGCTTCACCTACAAGCGCCGCACCAACCAGCGTCGTCGCTACGGTCATCGTCAGCACTACCAGGTGGTCGAGATCACCTCCATCGCGAAAGGCTGAGACATGTCGAAGACAAAGGGCGGCGGCTCAACCCGCAACGGTCGTGACTCCAACGCACAGCGCCTCGGCGTGAAGGCGTTCGCCGGAACCAGCATCACCGCCGGCACCATCGTGATTCGTCAGCGTGGCACCAAGTTCCATCCCGGCAAGAACGTCGGTCGCGGTGGCGACGACACGTTGTTCGCCCTGGTCGATGGTGTGGTGAAGTTCGGTGAGCGCAAGGGACGTCGCGTCATCGACGTCATCCCCGCCAGCTGAGAGTTTCCTCTCTCGTTCGCTCAGATGTCGATGCCTCGTGGGAGGCGGTCGGCGTCCCAACCCAACAGGGCCATGCCCTGTCGACAGGCGAAGCGGTCGGTCATTCCCGCGACGTAGCTGACCGCGGCGAAGCACGCGTCATCCGATCCGCGCTCGAGATTCTCGCCGGTGGGAAGCAACGACGGTGTGGCGGTGTAGTGCTCGACCAAGGCACGCAGCAGGTCGATGACCGCTCCGGCTTGGGCTTTGCTCTCGGGGCGTAAGTACACGTGCTCGTAGTTGAAGCGCCGGAACTCGGCCAAGGCCTCGGCGACCGCGGGTTCCATCCCGACGCGACCGGTGTTCATGGCGGCACGAATCATCGACGTGATGAACGCACTCAATTGGGAGCCCCGAGCGGTTCCGCATCGGGATTGGACGAGGGTCGGCAACCGGTCGGCGTCGACGATGCCGGCGTCGACGGCGTCCTCGAAATCGTGGCAGACGTACGCGATGCGGTCGGCCCAGCTGACGACCTCGCCCTCGGGAGTGCGCGGCGCCGGACGACTCCAGGAGTGGTTCCGAATGCCGTCCAGGGTTTGGCGACACAGGTTGAGATGGCTGAGCGTGACGTCGGCGCCCCACACGGCGTGATCGAATCCGGTGGCCACGTACGGCGCCAACGCGTCCTCCGAAGCGTGTCCGCCGGGACCGTGACCGCAGTCGTGGCCCAACGCGATGGCCTCGGTGAGGGCCACGTTCAAGCCGAGCGGGCGCGCGACGGCCACGGCGACCTGAGCCACCTCGAGGGCGTGCGTGAGTCGTGTGCGTTGATGGTCGTCGGGGAACACGAACACCTGGGTCTTGCCCGCGAGACGACGGAAAGCGGGCGCGTGCAGGATGCGGTCGCGATCACGTTCGAAGCACGTACGGAACTCGTCGGGCTCCTCGGGGCGTTCGCGGTCGCCGGCCCCCACCGCGCGGGTGGCGAGTCGACTGAGCATGGAGTCCTCGGTGTCTTCCCGCGCCTCGCGGGGAACGGTGGAGGTCTCGCCGGTTCCGGCCCACGAATCGGCGTGCGCGAGCGTGATTCCCTCGGCGGAGTCGGATCCGGACATGGTGCTCGCCCAACGCTCGGCTCGCTCTTGCATGTCGCGGTCGGGCTCGTTCACGTTTCCACGATACGACACCGCTGTGGCGTCGATGCGGCGACGATGCTCACCGGCAAACACCGTTTCGGATCGGTAGCGTGAGCGTCGAGGTCGTCCCATGAGTCAGTTCGTCGATGAGTGCCAGTTGAACGTGAAAGCCGGCGATGGTGGGGCCGGATGCGTGTCGTTCCGTCGCGAGGGCCCCGTGGCCATGGGCGGACCCAACGGTGGCGACGGCGGGCGAGGGGGCGACATCTGGTTGGTCGCCGACCGCAACGTGGCCTCGCTCCTGGCTTTTCGCGACCACCCGCACCGCATCGGCGGCAACGGCGTGCACGGCATGGGCAAGGACCAGCACGGCAAGCGTGGCGAGACGCTCGAGGTGAAGGTGCCCGAGGGCACCGTGGTGCGCGACATGTACACCGGCGAGGTGCTGGCCGATCTCGTGGATTCCGGCGACCGGTGGCTGGCCGCCCACGGTGGTCGTGGTGGCCGCGGCAACGCCCGATTCCTCACCAACCGTCGCCGGGCTCCCTCGTTCGCCGAACAGGGAGAGCACGGCGAGGAGCGCTGGCTGAAGCTCGAACTGAAGTTGATGGCCGACGTGGCCCTCGTCGGATTCCCGAACGCCGGCAAGAGCACGCTCATCTCGGTGATCTCGGCGGCCAAACCCAAGATCGCCGCCTACCCCTTCACCACCCTCGAGCCGAACCTGGGTGTGGTCCGTCTCGACGACGTCACCGAGTTCGTCGTGGCCGACATACCGGGTCTCATCGAGGGGGCATCGGAGGGCAAGGGTCTCGGCCATCGGTTCCTGCGACACATCGAGCGGGCACGGGTCCTGTGCGTCCTCATCGACCTGGCTCCCGTGGACGACACCTCGCCGGCGGAACAGCTGGAGATCCTGTTGCGCGAACTCGAGAGCTACGACCCCACGTTGCTCGAACGTCCGCGCGTGATCGTGGGCACCAAGACCGACTCGGCCACCCCCGAGATGCTGGAGTCGTGGAACGAGATGATGATCTCGTCGGTGACCAATCAAGGGGTGCGGGATCTCGTCGGTCGTCTGGCCAGTCTGGTTCACGATGCCCGTCAGGATCAGCCGGTCACCGAAGGACGTGTGATCCTGAAGCCCGAATCCGACGGCGCGTGGGTCGAGCGTCTCGCCACCGGTGGTTTCCGTGTGCACGGTCGAAAGGCCGAGCGTGCCGTTCATCTCAACGACGTCACCACACCCGAGGCCATGACCTACATCGAGGAGCGACTGAAGAAGCTCGGCGTTCCGCGCCTGCTGGCCCGCGCCGGCGCCCGCGAGGGCGACGTCGTCTGGATCGCCGACTTCTCGTTCGACTATTCGCCCGACAACTGATCGGCCCAACCGGTACCGTCCTCGTCATGCGCATCGTGGCCAAGATCGGAAGTTCGTCGCTCACCGACGACCTCGGCGTCATCGATCGCGCCATCATCGCCGACGTGTGTCGTCAGATCGCCCGTCTTCGCGCCGAGGGTCACGAGGTGGTCCTGGTCACCTCGGGTGCCGTCTCGGCCGGGGTGTCGGCGTTGGGTCTGACTGAACGACCCGCCGACATGCGCACCCTGCAGGCGTTGGCGGCCGCGGGTCAGAGTCGCCTGATGGAGGTGTACAACTCCGAGTTCGCGTCCCACTCGCTGGTGGCCGCGCAGGTGTTGCTGGTTCCCCACGACTTCATCGACCGCACGCAGTATCTGCACGCGCGCAGCACGCTCGAGCGCCTGTTGGAGTTGGGTTGCGTTCCCGTGGTGAACGAGAACGACGCCATCGCGAACGACGAGATCCGGTTCGGCGACAACGACCACATCTCGGCACTCCTGTCGCATTTGTTGCGGGCCGATCTGCTCATCCTGCTCACCGACACCGAGGGTCTCCACACCAGCGATCCCCGGACGGACCCGCGTGCCACCCTCATCACCGACGTGCACGAGAGCGACCCCCTCATGAGTGTCACGGCCGGATCGTCGGGTTCGAACCGGGGAAGCGGGGGGATGGCGTCCAAGCTCTCGGCGGCGCGCATCGCCTCGTGGTCCGGAATTCGCGCGGTGATCGCCCGAGCCACCATCACCGACGTGCTGGTGTCCGTCACCCGGGCCGCGGTGGAAGGCACCTCGGGGATCGGCACCACCTTCCATGGATCCGACCGTGCCCTGTCCGCTCGACAGTTGTGGGTGGCGTTCGCCAGCGAGGTGCGTGGAGCGCTGACGGTGGACGACGGAGCGGCCCGGGCGCTGTTGACGGGCACCGTGTCGTTGTTGCCGGCCGGCGTGGTGGCCGTCGACGGAGCTTTCGAGGTGGGAGAGACCGTCGACATTCGTGGCGTCGACGGAACGGTTCTGGCTCGCGGTCTCGCGCTGATGTCGGCGGTTCAGGCTCGTGGCGCGATGGGGCGTCGGTCGTCCCAACTCGACGACGACTCGCCGACGGTCGTGGTGCACCGCGACGAACTCGTGTTACTGCCCCGCTGAACCTCGGCGCAAGGACCGAACCCGGTCGCGCAACACGCGAAGGTGCTCCACCTCGGGCGCACGCAGGACCGTGAGTGCGCCGATGTAGGTGAGCACGCCCACGGCCGAGCCCACCACGATCTTCACGAGAGCTCCACCGCCGGAGTTCGCGCCGATGGGTCGCAACACCACCCACATGACGATGCCCATGCTCGCCGCGGCGATCACCAGACGGGCCAGCCCCAACAGCACGTCGAGCGCCGAGAAGCCGCGAACCTTGACCTTCAACACGTACAGAGCGGCGATGGCGGCGACCACGTAGGAGACCGAGAAGGCGATCCCGAGACCCAGTACGTCGAAGGTGGGGGACAGGGCGAAGGCCAGGATGATGTTGAGAACGTTCTGGAAGCAGTTGATGACGAACGGTGTGCGCGTGTCCTGGTGCGCGTAGAAGCCCCGGAGGGCGAACAGGTAGACGGAGTATCCGACGAGTCCGAGGGCCAGTCCCGCCAGGGCCCGCGCGGTGGTGTCGGCGGCGGTGGCGTCGAATTCGCCGTGTTGCAGCAACAAACCGATGACGGGTCGCGCCAACACGAGGAACGCGAAGGCCGCCGGGAATGTCAGCAGTCCGACCAGGCGGATGCCCAGATTCGTGCGCTCGATGAACGCGGTCTTGTCGCGTCGTGACACCGCCCGCGCCATCTCGGGGATGAACGTGGTGGCGATGCTCATCGCCAGCAGTCCGTGGGGGAAGTAGAAGAACGTGGAGGCCTTGGCGAAGGCGTCCTGGCCGCCCGAGCCGGGTTCGGCCAGGTTCTTCACGACGATGACGGTGAGCTGATTGGCCATGACGTAGCCGAAGGTCCATCCGGACAGCGCGATGAGTCGTTTCACCGCCGGATGTCGGGGACGGAAGCGGAATCGAAAGTTCAGTCCGGCCCGGTGAATGGCCGGCAGCAGAACGAGGGCCTGCAACGCGATGCCACCCGTGGCGCCGAGTCCGAGCAGCCAACGGAACGACGGACTGTTGAGCACCTCGGCCAGGGGGATGCCGTCGTCGGGATGGTGGAGCAGGATCGGCACGTAGAGCAACGTGCAGATGATCACGATGTTGGCCAACACGGGCGACCACGCCGCGGCGAAGAAACGACGCTGCGCGTTGAGCAACGAGCCGAGCAACGCCGACACTCCGTAGAAGAAGATCTGCAGGAGGAAGATGCGGGTGAGTGCGGTGCCGACCGTGCGGAACTGGTCGACGTCGATCCCCTCGGCCGGATTCAAAGAGAAGACGCGGAACACCCACGGTGCGAAGAACGTGGCGATGGCCGTGAGCGCCGCCAGCGCGATGATGGCGGTGCCGACGATGGCCTCGGCCGATTCGCGATCGTCGTCCTCGAGCATGCGACTGAACATGGGGACCAGCGCCGCCGAGAGCACGCCACCCAACAGCAACTCGTAGACGGCGTTGGGGGAGTTGTTGGCGCCGTCGTAGGCATCGGCCAGGGCGGTCTGGCCGATCACGACACCGAAGACGATGACCCGCAACATTCCGGTGAAGCGCGACAGACCGGTGCCGAGCGCGACGATGGCGTTGCTCCGCAGGATGTGGCTCATTCCATCCTGTTCATCACGCCCGATGTCACGGCCGTCGATTTCGAGTCCGTCGGGGGTCTCGGCATCCGCGGCACCGTCGCCGACGACGATTCGCTCCTCTTTCGGCCCCGTTTCCCCCACGGCGATCAGATTAGGTCCCGGAACCCGTCGCGGACCCCTCGATGCATTCCTCCGAACTGGTTGGTGCTTCGGACGGGACAGTAGGGTGCGGGGAATGGCTCCCCGTTTCACATCGGTTCAACAGGTCCGCGAGGGTTTGCGCGACGTCAACTATCTCGCCGATGACGGCATCGCCGGGGTCGCGTTCCTCGCCGATCGTCTCGCCAAGCCGATCCTGGTCGAGGGTCCCGCCGGCACGGGCAAGACCCAGCTGGCCAAGAGCATCGCCGACATGACCGGAGCCCGGTTGATCCGTCTGCAGTGCTACGAGGGTCTCGACGAGTCCAAGGCGCTCTACGAGTGGAACTACAAGAAGCAGCTGCTCCGCATCCAGGCCGACAAGAACAGCGAAGGCTGGAGCGAGATCCACGACGACATCTTCAGTCGCGAGTTCCTCCTCACCCGCCCGTTGTTGGAGGCCATCAGCGCACCGGATCCGGTCGTGCTGCTCATCGACGAGGTCGATCGCGTCGAGGTGGAGACCGAGGCCCTGTTGCTCGAGATCCTCTCCGAATATCAGGTGTCCATCCCCGAACTGGGAACCATCACCGCGACGCAGATCCCGATGGTGTTCCTCACCTCGAACAACACCCGCGAGCTCTCCGAGGCCTTGAAGCGTCGTTGTCTGTATCTGCACGTCGACTACCCGTCGATGGAGCGCGAGAAGGAGATCGTCCTCACCAAGGTGGAGGGCATCACCGAGAATCTGGCCGACCAGGTCGCCCGTATCGTGCGCAGTATCCGCCAACTCGACCTGAAGAAGTCGCCGAGCGTCAGCGAAACCCTCGACTGGGCTCGCACCATCATGTTGCTCAACATCGAGACGATCGACGCCCAGGTCGCCAAGGACACCTTGCACGTTCTGCTGAAGTATCAGACGGACATCGCCAAGGCGGCCAAGGAACTGTCCGTCGACCTCGTCTGAGGCCAGGACCGCCACCGTGCTCGACCTTCTCGCCGGCTTCGTCACCGAGCTCCGCAACGCCGGGCTCCCGGTGTCGCTGACCGAGAACCTCGACGCCATGGAGGCGGTGCAGCACATCCCGATCGAGGACCGGGACGCCTTCAAGTACGCGTTGGGCGCCACGCTCGTCAAGAACAGTGCGCACTGGCGCTCGTTCGAGACGGTCTTCGAGGTCTATTTCTCGATGCGCGGCCCCGAGTACAAGCTCGTCGAAGGGTCCGAGGACGAACTCGAGCAGATGTGGCGCGAGATGCAGGAGCAGATGAAGCAGGGCGACGGCCGTGGTTCGTCGGGCGGCATGGACGCTCTCACCCCCGAAGAGATCGCGCAGATGTTGATGCAGGCCCTCATGAACGGGGACCAGGCGCTCATGCGCGCGTTGGCCAAGCAGTCGGTGCAGCGTTTCGCCGGCATGGAACCCGGGCGACCGGTGGGCGGCACCTACTACCTGTACCGCACGTTGCGGAACCTCGACCTCGAGGGCATGTTGCAGAAGTTGATGGACGCCAGTCGCCAAGAGGTCGGTGGTGAGCTCACCGCGCTCGAGGAGCGGCTCGAGAAGGACGAGTACGAGAGCCGCATCGAGCAGTTCAAGAAGGAGATCGAGGCCGAGATCCGCCGTCGACTCGTGGCCGATCGCGGGGCCGAGGCCATGGCCAAGACGTTGCGCAAGCCGTTGCCGGAGGACGTGGAGTTCATGCACGCCAGCCGTGACGAGATGCAGGCCCTGAAGAAGTCGCTGTACCCGCTCACCCGCAAGTTGGCCGCGCGCCTGGCCCGCAAGCGTCGTCACGGACGCAAGGGCCCACTCGACTTCCGCAACACCGTGCGTCATTCGCTGTCATACGGCGGCACGCCGGCCGAACCGAAGTTCAAGTACCCGCGTCCGGCCAAGCCCGAGTTGATGGTGGTGGCCGACATCTCCGGAAGCGTGGCGGCGTTCGCCCGTTTCACCCTGATGTTGGTGTACGCGATCCAGAATCAGTTCTCGAAGGTGCGATCGTTCGTCTTCATCGACGGCATCGACGAGGTCACCGACTTCTTCAAGGGCACCGAGGACATCAGCGAGGCCATCCATCGTGTGAACACCGAGGCCGACGTGGTGTGGGTCGACGGACACAGCGATTACGGCCACGCCTTCGAGGTGTTCTGGGAGAAGTACGGCAAGGACGTCGGTCCCAAGACCACCGTGTTGTTCCTCGGAGACGCGCGCAACAACTACCACGCGTCGCAGGCGTGGGTGATCAAGGAGATCCGCCAGAAGGCCCGGCAGGTGTATTGGTTGAATCCGGAGCCCCGTTCCTACTGGAACACCGGTGACTCCATCGTCGGGGAATACGGCGCCCACACGGACGGCACCTACGAATGTCGCAACCTGCGACAACTGGAAGCCTTCGTCGAGAAGTTGGTGTGAACCGGTGACGCGATTGATCCTCGTGCGACACGGCGAGTCGCAGGTGACCGTGAAGAGGTTGGTGGGTGGCCCCCGGAGTTGCGTCGGATTGTCCGACCTCGGACGCGTTCAAGCCGAACGCCTGCGCGATCGTTGGGCCGCGCACTCCGAGATCGAGGCCGACGCGGTGTACGCGAGTCACTATCCACGCGCCCGGGAAACGGGAGACATCGTGTTGCCGGCTCTCGGTCACGCCGAGATCGTGATCGAGGCGGGTTTCGGAGAACACGATCCGGGTCCGATCTGCGACGGGCTCTCCTACGACGAGTTCGAGCGACGATTCGGCGACCCCGATTGGGAGAACGATCCCCACGGAGAGACCTTCCCGGGGGGAGAGAGCATCGCCGCGTTCCAGTTGCGGGTGGGCGACGCCGTTCGCGGCCTGATCGAACGGCATCCCGGCGGTCGCATCGTGGTCTTCTGCCATGGTGGCGTCATCGACACCGTGTTGCGTCAATCGTTGCGCACATCCGGCACGGGTATCTTCGAGATATGGACCAAGAACACCTCCATCACCGAGGTCGAACTGGTGAAGCCGGGGCGTTGGCGGTTGATCCGCTACAACGACGCGGCGCACCTGGCCGGTTTGCCGGCGTCCACGAACGCCCACTAGGCGCATCGCGCGTGTCGCTGGGTCGGAGGGTCGAACGTTGACCGACGTGCTCATCGTCGGGGCCGGTTCCGCCGGATGCGTTCTGGCCGATCGACTGTCGGCCAAGGGACTGTCCGTCTGCGTGGTGGAGGCCGGCTCCGATCTTCGTTCGGCGACCACTCCCGCGTCGATCTCCGGTGAGTCGTTCCTCGATGCCGTGGCCGAACCCGGCCGGATCCACCGCGATCTCGAGGCGCGTCGTGTCGAGGGTCAGGATCCGCGGACGTACGTGCGAGGTCGGGGAGTGGGCGGGTCCTCGGCGGTGAACGCCATGGTGGGTCTCTGGGGTGAGATGGACGATTACGACGCTTGGGAGCGCGACTTCGGTTGCGTCGGATGGGGATGGCGCGACGTCGAGCGTTGTTTCCGTCGGATCGAGGTGCCGCTGCGGCGCGCGGAGCCCGAGGGGCCGGGTTCGGTCGCGGGTTCCCTGGTGGAAGCCTGCATCATGAACGGGTG
>WLEG01000049.1 GCA_009704425.1 Actinomycetota bacterium
CGACGCCATCGTGGCTCCGGTGTTGCCGGCCGAGATCATGGCCGACGCCTTGCCGTCGCGCACCGCCTCGGCGGCGCGCACCAGGGTGGAGTCCTTCTTGCGACGCACGCCGTTCGCGGGGTCCTCGTCCATCTCGATGACCTCGGAGGCGACGATCAGAGGAAGGTCACCGGTACCCGACAAACCTTGCGGACCGACGAGAACGACGGGAAGACCCGAACGCGCGGCCTCGAGCGCTCCGGCGATGATCTCATCGGGGGCGCGGTCGCCGCCCATGGCGTCGACGGCGATGGGAAGCATCAGTGACGAGCGGGATCAGACTTCGACGGCGACGCGGTTCTTGTACCAACCGCAGGCATTGCACACCGTGTGGGGCAACTTGGCCGAGCCACAACGCGGGCAGAGGCTGCGCGACGGGGCGCCGAGCTTCCAGGCACCGGCCCGGTGGCTCCGCGACTTCATTTTCGACTTTTTCTTCTTCGGAACAGCCACGTCGATCTTCTCCTCGTAACAGCCTCGTGAGGATAGCGGTGAATGGGGCGTTCCCCACGGCCCCCGGCCCGGCTACTCGGGCAACTGATCCCGAATGGCCTCCAGACCGGCCCATCGGGGGTCGGGAGAGGACACCGTGCACCCACACTCGGACACGTTCCGGTCGATTCCACAGACCGGACACAAGCCGGCGCAGTCGGGGCGACACACCGGGGCATCCGGCAGGTCCAGGAGCACCGATTCACGCACCATGGCCCCCAGATCGATCTGGTCGTTTTCGATGGGGAACGCGTCGGGATCGGTCAGATTCACCTGATACAGCTCGTGCACCTCGATGGTCACGGTCCCGGTGAGCGGGGTCAGGCACCGACGGCAGTCCCCCCGAAAGTCCACCCGTACTCCCCCGTCGACCACGATGCCGTCGGACAGGCTCTCGCAACGCAGGTCGACCTCGATCTCGTGACAGGGGAGCAAACGGGGATCGTCGATGCCCAGCATCGACGCGGTGACGGACATGGCCACGTCCTTCTGCGTCCCCGGACGCCGCAGCATCTCGAGGGCGTTGACGAGGAGGGGGTTCTTCACAGGTTGCGGGTGCTGTCCTGGTCGAAGAAGATCGCCCCGGACTCCTCGGAGCCGGCATCCACCCAGTCGTCCTCGCCCTCGCCCCGGGCCGTGGCCTGGGTTTCGTTCGGGGCCTCGCCGATGGCCAAACGACGGCGACCGGTGGCCACCGTCTTGGACAACTTGTCGAGCAGGATCTCGAAGCTGGCCAAACGCTGGTCCAGGAAGTCCTCGGTCTCGTTCTTCAGGCGGCGGGACTCGTCCTCGGCGGCCTCCACGATCTGTCGGGCGCGCTGTTCGGCGGCTCGAACGACCTCGGAACGCTGCACGAAACGCTCGGCCTGCACCTTGGCGGCGTCGATGAGTTCCTCGCCCTCACGGCGGGTGCGGGCCACGAACTCCTCACGCTGCTTCATCATCCAGCGGGCGTCGCGCAACTCGTTGGGCAGGCGATGCAACGCCTCTTCGAGGATCTCGATGATGACGTCGCGGTCGATGCGGGGAGTGGACGACAACGGCATGTTCGGTGCGGTGGCGATGATGTCGATGGCGCGCCGCAACAGGACACCGGACGAACCGATCTGGTCGTCGGGTCCGCGGTCGTACGAACCGGTGTCGTCGTCGAAGTCGTCGAATGTGGAGTTCATGATGATCCTTCGCTGCCGCCCGAAGGCTTCCCAAAGATACCCGCCAGCGTGGCGACGACCGGTGCGGGAACCATGTGATCGATCCGCCCACCGTATTGAGCGATTTCCCGGATGAATCGGCTGCTGATGAAGGCCTGATCGGACCGACAGGGCAGATAGACCGTGCGAACCCCGGTCACGGAGTGGTTCGTGTGGGCCATCTGCTGCTCCACGTCGAAGTCGGCCGGAGTGCGCAAACCCTTCACGATGAAGTCCGCTCCGGCGACGGACGCCGCCTGAACGGCCAGGCCGGGGAAAGCCTCCACGCGAACGCCCGACACGTGTTCGGTGCACCGTCGCGCCAAATCCACTCGGTCGGCCAGTGCGATCAACCCACCGGGCTTGTCGGGGTTGTGCATCACCGCGACCACCACGTTCCCGAACAACTCGGCGGCCTGGGTGACGACGTCGAGGTGCCCGTTGTGGAACGGATCGAAACTTCCCGGGTACAGGACGGTGAGCGGGGACGACGTGGCCATCAATCCTCAACGGTATCCGTCGCGCGGGGTGAGCGCGCGCGAGCTTCTTCCGCGCCCCGGTCCCGCTGCAGGAACGAAACCCACGTGCGGCCGTATCGCTTGGAGCGCAGCACCGTCCATCCCGCAGGGGCGCCCAGATCCCGACCGCTTTCGGCCACCACCACCGCGTCCGGGGCGAGGGCAACCGAAACGGCGTTCAGCAATGCCGGCCAATCGTCGAATTCGTAGGGTGGATCGACGAGGGCCAGATCGACTCCGCGCTGCGCGACCACGCCCACCATCACGTCTCCGGCCGACACCGATGATCGGTCGCCCAACCCCAATTGCGCGACGTTGGCGCGGACGGCGTCGAGAGCCCGACGATCGCGTTCGATGAACGTGCACCGTCGCGCACCTCGCGACAGGGCCTCGATGCCCATCGCACCACTTCCGGCGTACAGATCGAGCACCACGGCGTCTTCGATGACACCCATACTCGACAACGCGTTGAACACGGCCTCGCGCGTGCGATCGGTGGTGGGACGGGTGGCATCGCCGTCGGGCGCCTTGATGTTTCGTCCGCGCAGTGTTCCGGCGACGACCCGCATGAGGACATGCTACGGACGCGGGCGGGCGCCGGGCGCCGGAACCGGCAGACTGTGTCCATGACGCCCGAGCCCGAGATCGAGTGCATCGACTGTGGCGGACGCTGTTACCTCACGACCCATGCTCGCGAGGACGGCCGCTGGTACCCCGGGGACATCGTCACCTACAAGTGCCGTGATTGTCTCGATCGATGGGACCTGGTGATGCCCGATGTCGAGGAGTTCCCGGGTGACGATCTCTGACGAGACGCCCACGGACACGTCCGACGCCGACGCGCCGAGCGTCCCCTCCGAGCGGGCGATCGATCGTTCGACGTTCGTCTGGTCCTTCGCGGTTCTCCTGTTCGTGTTGCGTGTCGTCGGACCGAACTGGCGTGGCGGTCTGCCCTCGTTCTTCCCCGATTCGGCGTCGTTCCTGAAGGTCGCGCGCATCGGCCCCTTCTCGCCGGAGTTCTGGTTCACCGAGCGCCCGGTCGGGATGCCCCTCGCCTACTGGCTCGCGGGCTTCGACGTGCGTTGGCTGGCCGTCGGCCAGAGCCTGGCGTACGCGATGACGGCCGCGTTCGTGTGCGACACGCTCCTGCGCCTCACCCGGTCGAGGGCCGTCGGCTGGATCGCCTCTGCGCTCGTCGGCTCCATCGTGGTTCAACCCCGCTTCGCCCTGTGGTGCATCGAGGCCCTGAGCGAATCGCTCGGCATGAGCGCGTCGATGCTGTCGTTGGCGTTGTGGTTGCGCGTGGCCCGGAACCCCACGCGTCGCCGTACACGGGCCGCCACGTTGGCCACCATCGCCTGGCTCCTCGTGCGCGATTCGCACGGTCTCCCCGTGCTGGTCATCGCGTCGGTGATGGTCGTCGTCGGATGGCGTTGCGCGGACAAACCGCTGCGACGCACGATCCTGCGGTGCGCCTCGGCACTGTTCGTCGCCTTCGCGTACGTGGCGGTCTCACAGGGCACCAGCGAACGCAATCAGTACCCGTTGATGAACAACGTCGGACTCCGCATCCTCCCCGACGCATCCATGACGGCCTCCTTCGCCGACAAGGGCATGCCCGTGTCCCCGACCCTCCTGGATCGCACCGGACGGAACACGTGGGACGACGGCGAGGTGTTCCTGCGGGCCCCGGAACTCGCCGAGTTCCGTGAATGGGTGCGCGGGTCCGGACAGTTCGATCAGCTGACCTCGCTCGTCACCGACACCGGCTTCTGGCTGGGCGTCATGAACGATGCGTTGCCGAGCGCCCTCGGCTACGACTTCGGCGACTACGACCGCTTCGACGTCGGCGAGCGCCTTCCCTCTCGTTTCGCGTGGTTCTCCGGCATCGATTCGCCGGCCGGCCTCTGGTGGTTCGTCGCGTTGGCGCTCGCGGGCGTGGTGCTGATCCACAAACGGTCGCGCCTGCTGGCACTGATCCTCGGAACCGGACTCGTGGCGTCGCTCGTCGAGCTGTACGCGTCCATCGCCACCGACGCGGTGGAGGTTCAGCGCCACACGATCGGACCCATGTTGCGCATCAACCTCCTGTGCGTCGTCTCGGTCCTACTGGCCATCGACGGATTGGTTCGTCGCGCGTCCGTCGAGCGGACACCCACACGGGACTCGTGGTTACCGGTGTCGGCCCCGGCGGCCGTGATTCTCGGAACGATCGGATGGTTCGCCGTCGAGAATCGCAGCCAGGACTACGACCCCCAGTACGCCCGCACCATCGTCGAACGCGCGGCGCGTTTCGGTGGCACCTATTACGAGAACGGCATCCACAACAAGGGACCCATCGAGACCCTGTTGTACGACCTGGCCCGACTACCGACCTCGTACGACACGTACTGGTTCGCCATCGCTTTCTTCGCCCTCGTCATCTCGGTCGTGCTCGGCGTCGCCGCCCGAACGACGGCACGCACCTTCGGGGGAACACCGACGGCGATGGCGTTGGCGGCCACGGTCACCACCATTCACTTCTTCATGTCGTCCAGCGATTACGCCGGGGTGGTCTACAGCCGCAACATCACGACCGCTTTGTTGGCCCTCGTTTTCGTCGTCGGCCTGTGGGACGGAGCATGGACGGACGAGCGACGGGCGAGGTCCGCGTGGATCGGTTCGTTCGTGGTGCTGGGACTCGCGGTACAGACCCTCCTCACGACCCTCTTCGCCGCCGTCGCCGTGGCCGGCCTGCTTCTCGTGCTCCGGAGGAATTCGTCGAGAACCGGCCGTCCGTGGCTGGTGGCCGCCGTCGCGTTCGGTGGGGCGCTCGCGTCCGCGCCGTTCTGGTACGCACTACGAGGCCGCTTCGACGAGTTCTGGTCCGGATGGTGGACCTATGCCTCTTTCATGAGCGACGGAACCGGACGCGGCTACATGGAGCAGTTGGGACTGGGCTGGAACACGATGGTCGACTACTACCGGGAACGCCCCGAGTCGCTCCTGGTCGTCGTCGCTTTCGTCGTCGTCGGATTCGTCCGACGAACCACGTCGTCACCCATGCAACGAACCGTGACGATCGTGTTCGTCGCGTGGTTCGCCGGTGGCTGGATCGAGTTGATTCTCGGACAACGCTATTCGAGCCATTACTTCTCGGTGATCGCGGTTCCCACCGCTCTCATGCTGGCCTCGCTCATCGCCACTCTCTCACCGGTGCTGACGATCGTCGGTCGCTGGTGCGCCGAACCGCGACGGAACGACGACCGTCGCGCGTCCCATGCCCCCGTCATGTTGGCGGCCGCCCTTCTTCTCGTCGCACAGGGTTCGTCGCTGTTCTGGGACGGCGCCACGCGTGCCGGACGATTCCGGTCGTTCTCCGCCGAGAGCGAGCGCCGGGAGTCCGGCCTCGACGGTCAGGGGCGGACGGTGCGCGCGATCCTCGACCTGGTCTCCGACGACGGCGACGCCGTGTTGGCGTGGACGATGTATCCGTGGACGTACCTCAACAACGAGCGCGTGCCGGCGACGCGCCTCAGCTGGAAGTCGTTCATGTTGGGCGAGATCTACCTCGGTCGTACGTCGGAGGAGTACGTGTTGCCCCGAACGTGGGACTGGTTCGCCGCCGACATGAAGGAGTCCGACCCCGCCGCGTATCTGCGACCCAAGGAAACGACCCTGGACGAGTCCACTCCGTTCGCCGACTACGTGAACGACGAGTTCGCGCCCGCGTACGACGGCACCACCATCGAACTGCGGGTCCGCGAATCGATCTGGTCGCGGTTGACCGCACCGAACGAATCCGATGTGACCGCCCCGATGCCATTCGTCGACGAGACCGGTTGCTTCCGGTGGCAGGGCACCGTGAAGGATCTCGACTCCACCGAACCGTTCGGATTCACGTTCGAGGATGCCGACGGATCGGCGGAGACCGTGCACCTGTCGATAAACGGCGAGCGCGGTTGGTCGTCGAGCGACAACGTGGAGTTCGCCTCCGGCCCTCGGACATCCTCCGAGGCCGACCTCACGTTGGTGGTGGGACCACGGTCGGCGCTTCTCATCGAGAACGGCTCGGTGCTGGCCGCCGTTCGACTGGACGGAACCGTTCGCACGTCCGTGTTCGCCCCCGAGGACGTCGGCGTCGTGGACGCGCGACGGTCCGCCCTGACCGGCATACCCGGTTGCGTCAACTCTTGAAGAGGAACTCCTCGTCCTGTGGGCGTAGGAACAGCGACAACTCCTGACGCAACTCCTCGTTGTCGGCCAGATCCGGATCGGCATCCACGATCTCGTACGCGGTCTCCCGCGCCAACTGAACCAATTCCCGGTCGCGACGCAGCGAGGCCAACTTCAGATCGGTGCGACCTTTCTGATCCTTGTTCATCAACGTTCCCTCGCCTCGCAGTTCCAGATCGACCTCGGCCAGGTAGAAACCGTCGTCGGATTCCACCAGGGCGTCGATGCGCGGATTGGAATCCGGGATCATCTCGTCGGTCGTCTCCGTCGGGGTCGTGACGAGCCAACAATTCGACGCGTGACGCCCTCGTCCCACCCGTCCGCGCAACTGGTGCAGTTGGGCGATCCCGAAACGATCGGCGTCGAGGATCACCATGACGGTCGCGTTCGGAACGTCGACTCCGACCTCGATCACGGTGGTGGCCACCAACACGTCGGTGTCACCGCGGCGGAAGCGGTCCATCACCGCCTCTTTCTCGGCCGAGGACATACGGCCGTGGAGCAAACCGATGCGCAACCCGGACAACTCGGTGGACGACAGGCGCTCGACGGTTTCCTCCGCACTGGCCACCTCGAGCTTCTCGCTCTCCTCGATGAGCGGACACACGACGTACGCCTGGCGACCGGAGGCGACCTGGGCACGAACGTCGGACCACACCTCCTCCTCGGCCTCGGGTCCGTCGGCCGCGCGCGTGACGATCGGTGTGCGCCCCGGTGGCTTTTCGTCCAGAACGCTGACGTCGAGATCGCCGTAGACGGTCATGGCCGCCGTGCGCGGGATGGGCGTGGCGGTCATGACCAGAACGTCGGGCACCGCGCCACCGTCCTCGCCCTTGGCCCGTAAGGCCGCGCGTTGCTCGACTCCGAAGCGGTGCTGCTCGTCGACGACCACCACCCCGAGACTGTGGAAGTTCACCGTCTCCTGGATGAGCGCGTGGGTTCCGATGGCGATGTCGACCTTGCCGTCGGCCAGGCCGGCCAGGATGTCGCGCCGCTTCTCCGCCGTCACACTGCTCGTGAGCAACTCGACCCGAACGTCGCGCTCACCATCGAGGGTGTCGTCCGCGGGGACGCGCAAACCTTCGAGCAGTCGACGGATACCGACGGCGTGCTGCTCGGCCAGAACCTCGGTGGGGGCCATCAACGCCCCCTGATGCCCGCCCTGCACCGCCACCAGCATGGCCGACACCGCCACCAACGTCTTGCCCGCACCCACGTCGCCCTGCAACAAACGGTGCATGGGCGTCGAGGAGGCGAGATCGGATTCGATCTCGGCGATGACACGGCGTTGCGCTCCGGTGAGTTCGTACGGCAGGTGCGCGTGGAATCGCCGCACCAACTCGCCGTCGATCACGTGCCTGATGCCGACGGAGCCCCGTTCGAAGGCCCTCTTGCGCATGACCAGCACCAGTTGCACCCTCAACAACTCGTCGAAGGCCAGACGCCGACGGGCGGCCTCCTTGTGCGCGAAGGTGTCCGGTGAATGGATTCCGATGAGCGCGTCGTCGCGGTCCATCAGCGAGCAGCGTTCGCGAACGCGATCGGGCAAGGGGTCGCTGATGCCACGGGCCTTGCATCGCGCCAACGTCTCGTCGACCGCGCGCAACACGGTCCACGACGGCAGGTCCACCTTCTCGCTCTGCGGGTAGACGGCCACGATGGGACGTGGACGTTCGTCGGGATCGCCCAACACGTCGACGGTGGGGTTCGCCATCTGCTTGACGCCGTTGAAGCGGCCGATGCGACCGAACACCGCCACCAACGAACCCGCCTTCAACTGTTTGGCGCGGTAGGGCTGATTGAAGAAGACCAGCGAGAGCCGACCACTGGCGTCGGCCACCGTGGCGGTGACGCGCGACGGACCACGACGAGGTCCGGGTGGAGGTCCGTTCACCGACCTGATTTCGCCGATGACGAGGACGTCGACACCTTCGGCGGCGTCGGCGATGGGGGCCTCACGTGTGCGATCGATCCAACGACGCGGGTAATGCGTGAGAAGTTCGAGCAGATTCGTGATGCCGAACTTGGCGAAGTTGTCGGCCCTCTTGGCGGCGCCCACCGCCTTGAGGCGAGAGACGGGAATGGTGGCCAGTTCGGCCAACGTGATCGGGGACTTCGCGTCCGCGTCGGCCACGGGTCACCGATTCATTCGACGCCGAAGAGGTAGGGATACAGCGGCTGTCCCCCACGATGACGTTCGACCTGCACGCCCGGGCGTTCGGTGGACAGCCATGCGTCGATGGCCGCGGACGCCGAGGCCGTGGCATCGGTTCCCTCGATCACCGACACGATCTCGCGCGATTCGTCGACCAGCTGCGCGAGCAACGCCACGACCGCGCCGTCGAGCGTGCCACTGACGGCCACGATGCCGTCGCCGCGGACGAGACCGATCCAATCCCCGGTGGTGACCGGACCCACGTCGCTGGACGAGTCGCGCACGGCCTGGGTGACCTCGCCGGTGACCATGGCCTCGATCGAGGACTCCATGGACGACGAGTTCTCGTCGACACCGGCTTCGGGGTCGTACACCACCAACGCCGCCAGAGCTTCGGGCATGGAACGAGTGGGCACCACGCGCACCTGCTTGGACGTGAGCGCGTCCAGCTGTTCGGCCACCGGAATGATGTTCTTGTTGTTCGGCAGAACGATCACCTGCTGTGCGTTCACCGCCTCGACCGCGGCCAACAGCTCCGCGGTGGACGGATTGAGCGTTTGACCACCGGTGACGATGCCCTGCACGCCCAATTGCCCGAACAATTCCTCGAGTCCGCTGCCACTGCACACCGCCACCACCGCGGTGGTGACCGCCGGCAGACCGGCCGCGGAACGAGCCGCGTCGTGGGCGGCATGACGTTCGGCGACCTCCTCGAAGAGGTCGGTGACGCGAATCTGCTTGGGGCGACCGCCCAGATCGATGGCCGCCTCGATGGCCGCGCCGATGTCGTTGGTGTGGACGTGACAGTTCCAGAGGCCGTCTCCGCCCACCACCACGATCGAATCGCCGATCTCGCCCCAATCGGACTTGAACGCGTCAATCTTGTCGTCGTCGAGATGGAGGAAGTACATCACCTCGTAGCGCAGGTCAGCGACCGACATCTCGCCGTGCTGATCGGGGGCCGACAGCGAGGTGAGCGACGCCGGCAACGGCTCGTCGAGCGCGTCGCCGCCGATGGAGTCCGCGGGAGTGGGAATGGGTTCGCCATCCACAACGTTCAGCGCCGCGTCGAGCAACAACAGGAATCCGGCGCCACCGGCGTCGACCACACCCGCGTCCTTCAGGACCGGCAACATGTCGGGAGTGGCGTCGAGGGCCCGTCGACCGGCGTCACGCGCCGCACGCAACGTCGCGCCCAAGGTCGCGCCCGTGGCCGCCGATGCCTTGGCCGCTTCGCTGGCCTCACGAACCACCGTGAGAATCGTTCCTTCGATCGGCTTGAGCACGGCCTTGTACGCGGCCGTCGATGCCTCGCTGAGGGCCTCGGCGACTTCGGTGGCGGTGCTGCTGGCCGTGGAGGACAGACGTCCGGCCAGGCCCCGAAGGATCTGGGACAAGATGACGCCGGAGTTGCCGCGGGCTCCCATGAGCGACCCGTGGGAGATGGCCTGACAGGTGGGCTCGATGTCGGGGCCGGCCTGATCCAGTTCGGCCACCACGGCGTCCAGAGTGCGGGCCATGTTCGTCCCGGTGTCCCCGTCGGGGACCGGATACACGTTGAGACGGTTGATCCGCGGAGCGTGTTCGCGGACGGCGTCTCGGAAGGCGACCACGGTGCGACG
>WLEG01000005.1 GCA_009704425.1 Actinomycetota bacterium
GTCTGATGATGGGACTGGCGGAGCGCGGTGTCAGCGTGCGCGCGGCGCGAACGGTGATCGAGATCGTGGTCGTGGTGGCCGGAGTGGTTCTCGGCGGCTCCATCGGCGTGGGAACGGTGGTGTTCGCCGTGGGAATCGGGCCGTTGGTACAGGTGCTGCTACCGAGGTTCGACATTCGGCCGGTCGGGGAGCGCACCGCTCACTGACGGTTGCCGATACCTCTTCCGTTGCACGTCTCGACGGCGACGAACTGCGGTTACGACCGGATCCTCGCGCTTTTTCAGAACCCGCTGATGATCCGAGCGGCGTCGGCGATTTCCTCGCCGATGAACTGCTGTCTGTCCTCGGCGATGCGGGTCTTCGGTCCGATCACGGCCAGGGTGCCCAATGGTTCGCCCGGACCGTCGTAGATCACGCTGCCGATGCTCATGGCCGTGGGGTACGAGCGATCATGGGCGAAGAAACGAGGTGCGCGATCGAGGAACGGGGTACCCCACGCCGTGCGACCGTTCGGGAATCGTTCCAAGAATGGTTGCACGTCGAAATGCGAGCCGGGCGGGGCGTTCAGGTCGAAGGTGGTGCCCAAGGGGATGGTCACTCGTAAGGCCTGGGGGCTCTCGATGATCTCGATCAGTGTGGCCACTCGGCTCTCGTGGGGCCCGTCCAGCTTCCACAGGGTGACCGACTCCTTGGTGGCCGACAAGAGGGCCCCCATGAACGGACGTGACCGTTCGAGCATCTGCCCCGAGACCTTCGACGACAACGACAGGATCTTGGCCGACAGGGTCCATGCCCCCTTGGGGCCGTCCTGCACCAGCCACCCCTGTCGGCCCAAGGTGACGAGGATCCGCTGCACGGTGTTCTTGTCCATGTCCATCTTTCGGGCCAACGCCGACACGCCGACGGGCTGATGTTGAGCCACGGCTTCCATGACGCTCATGGCGTTCTCGACGGTTTGCAGGGACTGGACGGCCATTCAGTAGTCAGTGTGTCACATAAAAATTTTTCGTATCGGCTTTTAAGACAAAAGATACTGATTGCGGTGGTTCGCAATCCCGGGCCCAGACGGGTAAGACTGGGGATCTGGGCGGGCTCGGGGGAGTCCGTGACGACGTCGTAGGGGGACTGTCCATGGGTTCTGGTGCGCAGGCAGCCGTGTCGAGCGGATCGATCGACGAGCGCTACACGGTGATTTCGGCCGACTGTCACGCGGGTGGAAACCTCACGGACTACCGGCCGTTCCTGGCCGAGGAGTACCGACGCGAGTTCGATGCCTGGGTGGAGACCTACGAGGTTCCCTACGAGGATCTCAAGGGGCCCGATGGCGGTCGCAACTGGGATTCCGATCGTCGATTGGCCGACATGGAGGCCGACGGCATCGTGGCCGAGGTGATCTATCCGAACACCATCCCGCCCTTCTACCCCAAGAGTTCGCTCACGTATCAGCCTCCGGCGGCCAACATCGGCGACGCGAATCGCCGGTGGGCCGGACTGCAGGCGCACAACCGATGGCTCGCCGACTTCTGTGGTCGCGCGCCGGGACGACGAGCTGGCATCTGTCAGGTCAACCTCTACGACATCGACGCGTCGGTGAAGGAGATCGAGTGGGCCAAGAAGGCCGGATTGACGGGTGGAATCCTTCTGCCCGGTGTGCCGCCCGGCGTGGGTCTGCCCGAGTTGTACGACATCGACTACTACGGACCGTTGTGGGAGGCGTGCGAGAAACACGGCATGCCCGTGAACCATCACGGTGGAAGCGCGAGTCCGGCGATGACCGACGCCGTGGAGTCACCGGTCATCTTCCTGCTCGAGATCACGTGGTGGTCGCACCGCGCCCTCACGCACCTCATCGTCTCGGGTGCGATGGAACGTCACCCCGAGATGAAGTGCGTCTTCACGGAGCAGGGAACCGAATGGGTGCCCGGAGAATTGATGCGGCTCGACTACTTCTTCGATCGCATGCGCCACGCGGTGGGTTCGCAGGAACACATCTGGGGCGAACCGGTGATGGCCAAGTTGCCTCTGCAGCCCAGCGAATACTGGGCCCGTCAGTGCTACACGGGTTCCAGTTTCATGCGGGCGCACGAGGTGCCCTCGCGACACAAGGTCGGCGTCGACAGCATCATGTGGGGTAGCGACTATCCCCACAAGGAAGCCAGTTTCCCGTACAGCACCGAGGCTCTGCGCGCGGCGTTCTCGGGATGCGAGCGGTCCGAGATCGAGCAGATGCTCGGAACGACGGCCGCCGACGTGTACGGGTTCGACCTGAAGAAGCTGGCCCCCATCGCGGCCACCATCGGACCGCGCGTGAGCGACGTGGCCACTCCGTTGTCGAAGGGTGACGTTCCCAAGGACGCCGAACGTTGTCCGGCCTTCGTCGGATTCACCGCGGACGCGTGACGGGGGATTCATGGACACATTGAACGGACGGGTCGCTGTCGTCACCGGTGGTGGCGGCGGGCTGGGTCGGGCCATGGGCGAGCGCTTCGCGGCGGAAGGCATGAAGGTGGTCTTGGCCGACGTGCAGGCCGAACTCCTCGAGTCCACCGTCGCCGAATGTCGTGAGCGGGGCTGGGAGATCAGCGGTTTCGTCACCGACGTCACCAAGCAGGAATCGGTGGACGCACTGCGCGACTTCACCCTGGGCACCTACGGCTCCGTGCACGTGGTGTGCAACAACGCCGGCATCGGCGCGGGTGCCGAGGGGCGCATGTGGGAGCACGAACTGAACGATTGGAAGTGGGCGATCGCGGTCAACGTGATGGGGGTCGTCCACGGCATCAACTCGTTCGTGCCCGCGATGTTGGAGCACGGTGAACCGGCGCACATCGTGAACACCTCCTCGGGAAACGGCGGTGTGTCGCCGCTGTCGGGCACCCCGCAGTACGCGGCCACCAAGGCGGCCGTGGTCACCATCTCGGAATGTCTCTACGCCCAACTTCAGGAGGTGGAGGCGCGCGTCGGGGTGTCGGTTCTGTTCCCCGGTCCGAACATCCTGCGCACCGGGTTGTTCGAGTCGTGGCGCTCGCGCACCGACGAGTTCGCCAAACAGCGTCCGCGCAAGACGCCCTACACGACGGTCGAGCAATTGGAGGCCCAGATGAAGGCCGCCGGTCGCGAGATCGCCTACACGCCGGTGGAGGAGGTGGCCGGTGTCGTCGTCGACGGCATTCTGGCCGATCGCTTCTGGATGATGCCGGCCAGCGAGCGGGGCGACGAGTCGATGCGCCTTCGTTACGAGTCCATGCGCTCGCGTGCCAACCCGTCGTACCTGCGTCAGGTGCCGGGCTGAGACCCCGATTCACGAATTCCCCCGACACGAACACCCATCCCACGAAGACCCGTCACACGATCACCAGCGAAACAAGGAGCACACCATGACCGCCATCGAGAGTCGTCCCGAGCTAGGAACGTCGTCGGTCGATCACGGAAGCGTGAACGACCCGTACATGATCATCGCGGCCGACAGCCATGCCGGTCTGCCGACGGGTCAGTACCGCACCTATCTGGAGAAGAAGTACTGGCCGCAGCTGGACGACTTCCTCGCGGAGCAAGCGGCGCTCATCGAGGCGTCCACGAAGTTGGGCGTGCGCGACTCGAAATTCGCCCAACAGTGGTTCGACGAGCACGAAGAGGAGCTGGCGGGCGGATGGGACGCCGATCGTCGTGACCTCACGTTGGACGCCGATGGCGTGGCCGCCGAAGTCGTCTATCCCGACGCCGACGCGGTGGAGAGTCGCACGGCGGTTCCCTTCGGTGCCGGACTCGGATTGTCGGGCGACCTCGATCCGGAACTCGGATTGGCCGGTTCCAAGGCGCACAACCGTTGGTTGGCCGAGTTGGTGGCCACCAGCCCGAATCGTCGATGCGGTGTGGCGTTGGTGCCGATCACCGGCGATCTCGACGACGTGTTGGCCGAGATCGACTGGGCCAAGGAGAACGGGCTCGGAGCCGTCATGATCCCCGCCCGTTGGTGCAACCAGACCCCGTATCACGACCGCCGTTACGACCCGGTGTGGGCGCGGTGCGAGGAGTACGACATGCCGATCGTGACGCACTCGGGTTCGGCCGAACGCGATCAGTACGGAGACAACCTCGGCATCTACGTCACCGAGGTGACGTGGTTCCCCGCACGCCCGATGTGGTTCATGTTGTGGTCCGGTGTGTTCACGCGTTTCCCCGGACTGAAGTTCTGCGCCACCGAGGGCGGTTGCTGGTGGTTGCCGCAGCTGCTGTGGTCGTGGGACCGTTTGTGGATGGGCCAGAAGGGCGCCGAGAAGTTGGGCAAGGGTGCCTTCGCGGGCAAGGTGGACATGCTTCCGAGCGAGATCGTCGACCGCAACTGCTTCACCGGTCTGGCCAACGTGAAGCGACGCGAGTTGGGGATGCGTTACGAGATCGGTATCGACAACATGTTGTGGGGCACGGACTTCCCGCACCCGGAGGGCACGTGGCCCGCCACCTTCAAGGCGCTGCAGTCCACGTTCCACGACATTCCGGTGCACGAGACACGTCGGATGCTGGGGGAGTCGGCGGCCAACGTCTTCTCGTTCGACACCGCCGCGTTGGCGCCCATCGTGGAACGCATCGGATTGCGTCCCACCGACCTGGGCCAGCTCACCGACGACCGTACCGAGGCCGATCTCATCGCCCGCTGGGCGTCGGTGAAAGAAGTGGGCCGACATTGGTTGACGGGCCACGACTTCCCCCTGATTCCGTGAACCCCTGATTTCCTGAACTCCGGAAGTCACGGTTCCGGAGTCGCGACGCGACGACGTTGCCACACCCCCATGGTCGGATGAGGACGTGTTCGTCGCCGTCCGTTGCCGAGTCTGTCGCCGCGTGTTTCGCTGTGATGGCGCATCGCCCGCACCTCGTGCGTGCTCGGAGTGTTCCGTGCTCGCGCGTGCCACGCCGAGTCCTCGTTCGCAGGCCGCCGTCGTCTACGACGGACCGGTGCGCGAGGTGATCGCCGGGTTCAAGTATCGGTCCCGGCGTCGGGTCGCGCGGGCCCTGGCCGCCCGCTTGGTGTCCGACATCGTCGCCGACCCCACGTCGCCTCGATTCGACGTCGTCACGTGGGCGCCCACGTCGTCGCACCGGGCGGGCGTTCGCGGTTACGACCAGAGCGAGCTCCTGGCTCGTCGGGTGGCCCGAGAACTCGGGGTGCCGTGTCGGCGGCTGTTGGAACGCTCGCGCGGACCGGCCCAAACCGGACGCGGACGCGCCGAGCGACTGCATGGTCCCGTCTTTCGCTCGCGTCCGATGTCGCGACCTCTCACGGTCCTCGTCATCGACGACGTGGTCACCACCGGCGCCACCTTCGGAGCGGCGGCGCACGCCTTGCGTCTCGCCGGCGCGAGCGACGTGCACGCGCGAGCGGTGGCGTCTACGCCCGATCGTCGACGAGCCGCGCCAGACGTCTGACGGTGCTCACGGCCGACGTCGGGTCCTCGTCCACCACCACGCCGTGGATTCCCACGTCGATCGCCGCCGACACGTTGCTGGCGGCATCATCGAGGAACGCGGTTCGGTGGGCGGGCGCGCCGAGTCGTTCGAGAGCCAACCGATAGATCGCCGGATTGGGTTTGCGCATGCCCACCTCGTGGCTGTCGACGATGTCGTCGAAGATGTTGGCGAAGTCCATCATCGGCCACCAGCGTTCGCGCAATTCGCGCACGTTGTTGGTGAGAACACCCAGTCGGATTCCGGCGTCGCGCAAGTCGTGAACCAATTCGATCACGGGCTCGTTGGGGATGAAGTCGAACGGGATCGACTGACCGGGTTCGGGCGCGGGTGTGGCCACCGGAGTCAGCCCGGCCTCGATCACGAGCGGCGCCAGAGCGAGGCGGTAGTCGTCCATGCTGATCTCGCCGCGCTCGAGGCGATGCCACGGGTGGTCCGTGTCCTGGCCGTACTCGCCCATCATCACCCGCATCACCACATCGGCCGGATCATGGGGGAAGCGTCGCACCACGTCGGACGGGCGTCCGTTGCTGGCCAGAACCCCTCCGAAGTCGAAAATGACCGCATCGATGGTCCGTGAGGGAGGTTGGGCGGACGCATCGGTCATCGTGTTCACCCGACGAGTTTGCTGGTTGGGCATGGTTCGTTGCCAACCGAGACGACCCCGAGCCCGCGTGAATGTGACGGTAGGCTCGGACCCTGCATGGGAATCCTCGATCGCATCCTGCGGGCCGGTGAAGGCAAGAAGCTCAAGGCCCTCGAAGGTCTGGTTCCGGACATCAATGCCGAGGAAGCCGCCCTCGCGGCCCTGTCCGACGATGCGTTGCGGGCCAAGACCACCGAATTCCGTCAGCGCATCGAGCGGGGCGAGTCGCTGGACGACCTCCTGATCGAGTCTTTCGCCGTGGTTCGCGAGGCCGCCCGCCGCGTGATCGGCCAACGCCACTACGACGTGCAGATGATGGGTGGCGCCGCGCTGCATTTCGGTTGGGTGGCCGAAATGAAGACCGGCGAAGGCAAGACCCTCGTCTCCACCTTGCCGGCGTACCTGAACGGACTGTCGGGCAAGGGCGTCCACCTCATCACGGTGAACGACTACCTGGCCCGTCGCGACTCGGAGTGGATGGGTCGCGTTCACCGATGGTTGGGACTCGAGGTGGGTCTGGTCATCCCGGGCCATCGCGAGCGGCCCGAGCAGAAGCGACAGGATTACGCGGCCGACATCACGTACGGCACCAACAACGAGTTCGGTTTCGACTATCTGCGCGACAACATGGCCCCCACCAAGGCCAACAAGGTGCAGCGTGGCCACAACTTCGCCATCGTCGACGAGGTGGACTCGATTCTCATCGACGAGGCCCGCACACCCCTGATCATCTCGGGTCGCGTGGCCGATGCCGCCAACCTGTACTACCGCTTCGCCAGCATCGTGCGCGCCCTGAAGCGCGACGAGGACTACGAGGTGGAAGAGGACAAGCGCATCGTCATGCCCACGGAGAAGGGCATCGAGCGCGTCGAGCAGGAGTTGGGTATCGAGAACCTCTACGACGAGGTTCAGCGGAACCTGGTCCACCAGCTGCAGGTGGCACTGAAGGCCAAGGAGCTCTACCGCCGCGACAAGGACTACATCGTCCAGGGCGGAGACGTGAAGATCGTCGACGAGTTCACCGGGCGCATCCTCGAGGGTCGTCGTTGGAGCGAGGGCATCCACCAGGCCGTCGAAGCCAAGGAAGGCGTCAAGATCAAGGAAGAGAATCAGACGCTCGCCACCATCACGTTGCAGAACTACTTCCGCATGTACTCGAAATTGGCGGGCATGACCGGCACGGCGCAGACCGAAGCCGCCGAGTTGATGAACACCTACGGACTGCAGGTGGTGCCGGTGCCCACCAACCGTCCGGTGGCCCGACAGGACGAACCCGACCTCATCTACAAGTCGGAGAACGCCAAGTTCGGCGCGGTGGTGGACGACATCGTCGAACGCCACGCGAACGGGCAGCCCGTCCTGGTGGGCACGGTCAGCGTCGAGAAGAGCGAACATCTCTCGCGCCTGCTCACCAAGCGGGGCATCAAGCACGAGGTCCTGAACGCCAAGCAGCACACCCGCGAGGCCGAGATCGTCACCCAGGCGGGTCGTCTCGGTTCGGTGACCGTGGCCACGAACATGGCCGGACGTGGTGTCGACATTCTTCTCGGCGGCAATCCCGAGGGTCTGGCCCGTCGTGCGGTGCTGGCCGAGGGTTTCGCGCCCGACACGCTGGTCGACGAGTTCACGTTGCCGATGCCGCTGGATCAGATGCCCGAGGAGTACCGCGAGAACCGCGCCAAGGCGCAGGCTCGTTACGCGGCTCTTCTGGAGTCGATCACGGCCGAGTGTCGGGCCGAGGGCGAGAAGGTTCGCGCCGTCGGCGGTTTGTACGTCATCGGCTCCGAACGCCACGAAAGCCGTCGAATCGACAATCAGTTGCGCGGTCGCGCCGGACGTCAGGGTGACCCCGGCTCCAGCCGTTTCTACCTCAGCCTCGACGACGAGTTGATGCGCCTGTTCGCCACCGGAGCCTTGAACTGGGTGATGGGTCGGGCGTTGCCCGACGACGAGGCCATCGAACACAAGATGGTCACCAAGGCCATCGAGCGCGCGCAGAGCACCGTCGAACAGCGCAACGGAGAGATCCGCAAGAACGTTCTGAAGTACGACGAGGTCATGAACGAGCAGCGCAAGGTGATCTACCAGCGTCGCGATCAGATCCTCGACGGCGTCGACCTGAAGTCGGCGGCCATGGAGTACCTGGCCGAGGCGGTGGATTCGCTCATCGAGACGCATTGTGTGAGCGAGGCCGACGACGAGTGGGATCTCGAGGGTCTGGCCAAGGAGTTGCGCACCTTCTGGCCCACCGAGCTGACCGCCGCGACCCTCGGTCGTTCGCGCGACACGAACGAGATGTACGACGTCGTGATGGCCGACGCCTCCGGTTTCTACGAGCGTCGCGAGTCCGAACTGGGTTCGAATGTCATGCGCGACGTCGAGCGACAGGTGATGCTGCGCATCATCGATCAGCGTTGGCGCGAGCACCTCGAGGAGATGGACTACCTCCAGGAGGGCATCAACCTGCGTGCCATGGGTCAGAAGGACCCGTTGTCCGAGTGGCAGCGCGAGGGCTACGAGATGTTCGGCGCCATGATGAAGGGCATCGCCCAGGACTTCGTGCGCTACGTGATGCACGTGCAGGTGGTGCGCAACGACGAACCGGCCCCGGCGGTCCAGAATCTTCAGCAGACCAAGTCCGAGGCGCCGTCGGCGTCGACCGGTTTGTCGCCCGAAGCGAGCGCCGTTCCGAGTGCCCCGACGCCCACCAAGCAGATGCCGGTGGTGAACGACGAGTTCTCCAAGACTCCGCGCAACGCGCCCTGTCCGTGTGGTTCGGGCAAGAAGTTCAAGTTGTGCCACGGCGCGAACTGACCGGTCATGCGCGATTTCTCCGACGATCTGAAAGAGGTTTCTCGCCGTCTCGGTGAGGCGAGGGGCTACCTCAAGATCGACACCCAGCGCGAGCGTTTTCGCGAACTGGAGGTGGAGGTCTCGCGTCCCGACCTGTGGGATGATCAGGAGAACGCGAAGCGTCTGAACGCCGAGTACGCCAACGTGAAGGGCGACATCGACCAGTTCGACTCGTTGTCCCGTCAACTCGAGGACGTCGAGGTGCTGCACGAGATGGCCCGCGAGGTGGACGACGCGTCGCAGGAACCCGACATCGAGGCGGGCATCACCGCGATCGCCGACGCACTGAGCGTGTTGGAGATGCGCAGTCTGTTCATCGGCGAACACGACGAGGCGGACTGCATCGTGCAGATCAACGCCAAGGACGGCGGTGTCGATGCCCAGGACTGGAGCGAGATCCTGCTGCGTATGTACCAGCGATGGGCCGAGCGCCGTGGATTCTCGGTGGAGATCGACGACATCTCACCGGCCACCGAAGCGGGGATCATGTCGGCGGAGTTCACCCTGAAGGGTCGGTACGCCTACGGACTCATGACGTCGGAGCGCGGAACGCACCGCCTCGTGCGCATCAGTCCGTTCGACAATCAAGGTCGTCGCCAGACCAGTTTCGCCGCCGTTCAAGTGTGGCCCGCCATGGACGATCCGAACATCGAGATCAACGAATCCGACGTTCGCATGGAGGTGTTCCGCGCGTCCGGAGCGGGTGGACAGCACGTCAACAAGACGTCGTCGGCGGTTCGCCTCATTCACGAGCCCACCGGACTGGTGTCGTCGTCGCAGGAAGAGCGCAGTCAGCTGCAGAACCGTGAGAAGGCGATGAATCGTCTGAAGGCGATGGTCGCCGCGCGCATCGAGGAAGAGCATCAGGCCGAACTGGATCGCATCGCGGGCAAGCAGGCCACGGTCGGTTGGGGCAGCCAGATCCGCAGCTACGTGCTGCAGCCGTATCAGATGGTGAAGGACCTGCGTACGAACGTCGAATCCAGCAACGTCGAAGGTGTTCTCGACGGCGCGATCGATGAATTCATGGAGGGTTATCTGCGCTGGCGACGGTCGGGTGACGAATCCTGAACGTATGTCACTGGTAGCCTGATCCCGCATTCATGTGACCGGCCGTTCGGCCGCCGACTGCCCGAGGAGCAGCATGATCCGTCTCGAAAGCGTGACGAAGTCGTACAGCACCGATGTGACTGCACTTCGTGACGCCTCCTTCGAGATCGCCAAGGGCGAGTTCGTGTTCCTCGTGGGACCTTCGGGCTCGGGGAAGTCCACCTTGTTGCGCCTGATGAACCGCCAGGAACAGCCCGAGAAGGGCGAGGTGTGGGTGGCCGGCAAGGACATCAACGCGATGCCGGATTCCAAGGTGCCGTTCCTGCGACGCAACATCGGCAACATCTTCCAGGACTACAAACTGTTGCTGAACAAGACCGTTTTCGAGAACGTGGCCTTCGCCCTCGAGGTGATCGGACGACCCAAGCACGTGATCAGGCAACAGGTTCCGGCGGTCCTCGATCTGGTCGGTCTGGCCGACAAGGAGGATCGTTTCCCGCACCAGTTGTCGGGCGGCGAGCAACAGCGTGTCTCCATCGCCCGCGCCTTCGTGAATCGACCGCTCATCCTCCTCGCCGACGAACCCACGGGAAACCTGGACCCGGCCACCGGTGAGGGCATCATGCGACTCCTGGACCGAATCAACGGGACCGGCACCACCGTGGTGATGGCCACCCACGACCAGCGAATCGTGAACCAGATGCGCAAGCGGGTGGTCCAGCTGGACCGCGGAGTGATCGTTCGCGACCAGGAACGCGGGGTGTACGACTGATGTTGGCACGAGTCAGTTACGCCTTCCGCGAGACCTGGGCGAGTTTCAAGCGAAACGTCACGCTCACCGCCGCGGCCGTGATCACGTCGGCCGTGTCGTTGTTGCTGGTGGGATCCACCTTCCTCATCCAGAGGGCCTTCGACAATCTGCTCACCCGCTGGAAGGGCGACGTCGAGTTGATCGTGTACGTGCGCTCCGATGCCTCGCCCGAGCAGATCACGTTCATTCAGGAGGCCATCGAGTCCCAGCCGACCATCATCGACGTGGCCAAGTTGCGCTACCTCGATCAGGCCGAGAGTTACGCCGAGGCCCAGAAGTTGTTCGCCGGAGATCCCGGAACGCTCCGTCTGTTGACGCCGGAGAACATTCCCTCGCAGTTCAAGGTGGTGCCCACCACCGACGACTCCAATCTGATCCGCGAGCTGGGAGAATCGTTCCGGGGTATCGAAGGTGTGCGCGAGGTCGCGTACGCCCAGGACGTGTTCGACGTGGTTTCGCGGGTGTCGCAATTCATCCGGGTGGCCACCACCGTGATGTCGATCGTGCTCCTCGTGGTGGCCATCGGTCTCATCTGGAACACCATCCGGACCGCCATGTTCGCCCGACGTCGCGAGATCGAGGTGATGAAGTTGGTGGGAGCCACCAACTGGTTCATCCGCATTCCGTTCATGCTCGAGGGTCTTCTGCAGGGTCTGATCGGTGGCGTGCTCAGTTGCGCCGGTTTATGGGGTCTGAATTCGGCGTGGTCCAACGCGGTCACCGAGTTCAACGACACCGAATTGGCGGCCTTGGTGGTCTCCGACGGCTACGTGAGTTGGGTCATGGTGATGTTGTTGGTCATCGGTGCCGCCGCCGGTGCCATCGGGTCGGGTATCGCCGCCTCGCGCTTCCTCGACGTTTGATCCGTTCGTCTGACTACTGTCGGGTCATGAACTTCGACGAGATCATCTACGACGTCTCCGATCGCGTGGCCACGATCACGCTGAATCGCCCCGACAAGCTGAACGCCTTCACCAATCGCATGTTGAAGGAGATCATCGCGGCCATGGATCTGGCCGACGCCGACGACGACGTGCGGGCCGTCATCTTCACCGGGGCGGGCAAGGCCTATTGCGCGGGGGCCGACCTGTCGGGCGGCGGAGAGACCTTCGCCAAGGGAGGCAGCGACGTGGCGGCGCGGACCGGAGTGGTGCGGGACGGAGGCGGCTTGGTGGCGTTGCGCATCTTCGAGAGCACGAAGCCGGTGATCGGCGCGATCAACGGAGCGGCGGTGGGCGTCGGTGTCACCATGACCCTCCCGATGGACATTCGCCTAGCGTCGGAGTCGGCGAAGTTCGGATTCGTCTTCGCCAAGCGCGGCATCGTGCCGGAGGCGGCCAGTAGCTGGTTCCTGCCCCGGTTGGTGGGTATCTCCACGGCGACCGAATGGTGCTTCACCGGACGGATGGTGAGCGCGGCCGATGCGCGTGACGCCCGTCTGGTGCGCAGCGTGCACGCGCCCGACGACCTGTTGCCGGCCGCGCGCGCGATCGCCACGGAGATCGCCGACAACACCGCTCCTGTGTCGGTGGCGCTGTCCCGACGCATGTTGTGGCGCATGTTGGGCGCGGATCACCCCATGGAAGCCCACCGCGTGGACTCTCGGGCCATCAACTCGCGCGGCGCGAGCGACGACGCCCGCGAGGGTGTGATGAGCTTCCTCGAGAAGCGCCCGCCGAACTTCCCGGTGAAGGTGAGCGACGGCCTGCCCGACGTCTTCCCCGGCTGGACGGATCCCGAGTTCTCGTGAGCGACGAGGTGATGCTCTACGACCGGGTCGGAGGCATGGACTTCTTCGTTCGCCTGGTGGACGAGTTCTATTCCGGCGTGGTCACCGACGAGGTTCTGTGGCCGTTGTACCCGGACCAGTCGGACCTCGACGGTGCCAAACATCGCCTGACGCTCTTCCTCGCCCAGTACTGGGGCGGACCCACGACGTACATGGAGGAGCGTGGTCATCCGAAGTTGCGAATGCGGCACATGCCCTTCCACGTCGGTCCGTTGGAGCGGGACCGGTGGCTGGTGCACATGGCCGACGCCGTCGAGCGGGTGACCGACGACCGCGCGATTCGCGACGAGTTGATGGCTTACTTCGTGCCGGCGGCCGAGCATCTGCGCAACGACACCGGATTACCCATCAGCTCGCGCAAGCCCTGAGGGTGGCGTCTCAGCCGAAGACCACGGTCTTGCGTCCGTAGACCAGCACGCGATGCTCGAGGTGCGCTCGGACCGCGCGCGCGAGAACGATCGTCTCGAGGTCGCGTCCCTTTCGCGTGAGATCGGCGACCGAATCGCGGTGCGACACCCGCGTGACCTCCTGGTCGAGGATGGGGCCCTCGTCGAGCTCCTCGGTGACGTAATGGGCGGTCGCGCCGATGATCTTCACGCCGCGGTCGTGCGCCTGACGGTACGGGTTCGCGCCGATAAACGCCGGGAGGAACGAGTGGTGGATGTTGATGATGCGCGACCGGTAGGCGTCCACCACGAGGGGCGACAGGATCTGCATGTAGCGGGCCAACACGACGAGGTCGACGGAGTGGGCGCGCAGCTGGTCGAGCACGGCTCGCTCCTGGTCGACCTTCGTCTGCGGCGTGACGGGCAGATGCACGTACGGCACGCCCATGTGGCGCACCAGATCGGCGTGATCAGGATGATTGTCGATGACGACCACGATCTCGGCGGGAAGTTCTCCGGACCGCCAACGACTGAGCAGGTCGAAAAGGCAATGTGACTGCTTCGACGCCAGGATGCCGACGCGGGGGAGGGTGTCGGTGAACTTCAGATCGACCGTCATGGAGTAGCGCGCGGACACCGAGGCGAACGCGGTCAGAATCTCGTCGCGTCCCAATCCGAAGCCGTCGAGCTCGAACTCGACGCGCTGGAAGAAGACCTTCTCCACGTCGTCGGTGTGCTGTTCGGCGTGAACGATGTTCCCACCGTGTTGGGCGATGAAATCGGCGACGGAGGCGACCACGCCACGTTGGTCGGGGCACGAGAGAAGGAGGACGGCGGTCGCGGTCACGCCGGAAGTGTACGGGCGAGCAAGGAATGACAGGCCACCGCGGCGGCCGCGGCGACGTTCAGGGAGTCGATTCCCGGGGCCATCGGAATGCGAACCGCGTGGTCGATGGCCGCCAGGGTCTCCGGGCTCAAGCCCTCGCGTTCGGAGCCCAGCACGATGGCCACCCGTGCCGACACGGGAAGCAGACGACCGACCTCGGCGATGTCCGCGGCGGAGGCGTGGGGAGTGAGCCCGCACACCACGAAGCCGTGGGCGCGCAGGAGCGGAACGATCGACGGAATGCCGTCGACGCGGGAGTGCCGCATGTGCAGTGCCGTTCCCATCGACACCCGCAGGGCGCGACGAGCGAGCGGATCGGCGCTGTTTCGATCGAGGACGAGGCCGTCGACACCGAAGGCGGCGGCGCTGCGCGCGATGGCACCGATGTTGGTGGGGTTGTCCACGTCCTCGGCGATCAGGAGGTGTCGCGAGGACGACACCAGGTCCTCGACCGCCATGACGGGAGGACGTTCGAACAGACCGATCACGTCGAGGGCCACACCGAGTCCGGTGAGCATGCGACGGGCCTCGGCGCGCGCGGCGAAGACCGGCACATGGTCGGGCATGGTGGTGGCCACCGCGGCGGGTGATTCGGCGTCGGTGAGAAGGGCCACGGGTGCGCAGCCGGCCGCGACGGCCCGCTCGACGACCAGATCGCCCTCGGCCACGAAGTGTCCGGCGCTCACGCGTTCGAGGTCGGCCGGGGTCATCCCCTTGGCCATGCGGGCCGGAATGCGTCGCGGGCGAAGTTCTCGCTCGCGCAATCGGAACTGCTCGAGACGAGGATCGTCGGCCGAGTCGATCAGTAGTACCACGGATACGACGACCAGTCGGGGTCGCGCTTTTCGAGGAAGGACAGTCGACCCTCTTGTGCCTCGTCGGTCATGTACGCGAGTCGCGTGGCCTCGCCGGCGAAGACCTGCTGGCCCACCAGCCCGTCATCGATGAGGTTGAACGAGAACTTCAGCATGCGTTGCGCAGTGGGGCTCTTGCCGTTGATCTCGCGGGCCCATTGGAGCGCGGTCGCCTCCAATTCCGCGTGATCGACGACGGCGTTCACCATGCCCATGCGGTGGGCGTCCTCGGCGGAGTACTCGCGTCCGAGGAAGAAGATCTCGCGCGCGAACTTCTGGCCCACTTGTCGCGCGAGATACGCCGAACCGAAGCCGCCGTCGAAGCTGGCGACGTCGGCGTCGGTCTGCTTGAAGCGGGCGTGCTCGCGACTGGCCAGGGTGAGATCGGCGACCACGTGCAGGCTGTGTCCGCCGCCGGCGGCCCAGCCCGGGACGACACAGATGACGATCTTGGGCATGAAGCGGATGAGGCGCTGCACCTCGAGAATGTGGAGCCGACCGCTCTTGCCCGGATCGATGGACGCCGCGGTGTCGCCCTCGGCGTACTTGTAGCCGTCACGTCCGCGGATTCGTTGGTCGCCGCCGCTGCAGAAGGCCCAACCACCGTCCTTGGGTGACGGGCCGTTGCCGGTGAGGATGACGCAGCCGACGTCGGTGGACTGACGGGCGTGCTCGAGCGCGGTGTAGAGCTCGTCGACGGTGTGGGGCCGAAAAGCGTTGCGCACCTCGGGTCGATCGAACGCGATGCGCACCGTTCCTTGGTCCTTGGCACGGTGGTAGGTGATGTCGGTGAAGTCGAAACCCGGCACGGAGGTCCAGGCCGAGGGGTCGAAGATCTCGGAAACGGTTGCCACGGGGGCAGTCTCGCAGGGGAAGCCGGGATTTGCGTCGTCCGTCCACCTGCCAACACATCGGGCAGGGTGGTCGGTACCTTGGACCGGTGATGTTTTCCGGTCGAACAACGGGCGCGACGGCTGTCGTCGTGTGCGCGAGCCTGCTGACGGCGTGCGGTGGCAACGCGGTCGAGGGTTCGACCGTGCCGGCCGTGTCGTCCACCGCGGTGGCCTCGACCACCAGTTCGACGACCACCACCTCGACCACGACGACCACGATGGCTCCGACCACGACGTCGACGACCTCGACCACGACCGCGTCTCCGGCGCCCGAGGTGTCGGTCCTGCCGGCTGCGTTGCCGGCCGTCGGAAGTCGAAACGGGATGGCCACGGCGTTGGTTCAACAGCGTCTCCTGGAGTTGGGGTTTTGGCTGTACGCCGTCGACGGCGAGTACGGATCCACCACGAAGCAGGCGGTGATGGCCTTCCAGAAGTGGACCGCGCTCGAGCCGTCGGGTTCGGTGGATCAGGCGACCGCGAACGCGCTGACGATGGCGACCGCTCGTCCGGTGGGGCAGAGCACGGGGCCGGGCGTGGTGGTGGAAATCGACAAGACCAAGCAGGTGATGCTCATCACCTCGGGCGGCAAGCTGGTGTGGGCGATCAACATCTCGACGGGGAGCGGTCAGTACTACCTCGAGAAGAACCAGAAGGATCCCACGAAGTGGGAAACCGGGCGTTCGCTGACTCACTCGGGCCGCTTCAAGATCCAACGCGAACGGGCCGACGGCTGGTGGGACGGAGACCTGGGCAAGATCTACCGTCCGAAGTACTTCAACGGTGGAATCGCCATCCATGGATCGAAGTCGATTCCGAACTACCCGGCATCGCATGGGTGCGTGCGCGTGAGCGTGGCGGCGATGGACATGATCTGGGCGTCGGGGCTGATTCCGCTCAAGACCGCGGTGTGGGTGTACGGCGAGGACGTCGAAGCGGAAGGTGAGCCGCCGGTGATTCCGACGACGACCACGACGATGGTGCCGGCGACGACGTTGTCGCCCATGGTGACGTCGCCCGTGGTGACGTCGCCCCCCGACACCACAACCACCCTGCCCAATACCTAAATGCGACAATTTGTCGCTTTGTGTACATTGCCCGTGTACACAAAGCGACAAATTGTCGCATTTAGGTATTGGGGTGGGGGATGGGCGGAAACATCAGGTACGAGCGGATCCATGTTCCGACTTCAGGTTCCGGTCCGACGGCAGGCTCGACTCCTGCCATCGGCGTCATCACCATCGACCGTCCCGAGAAGCGCAACGCCATGACGTTCGCCGTCCTGTTCGAATTCATCGAGGCGGTCCGCGAGGCCGGTAACGACGACTCCACGGCCGCCCTCATCGTCACCGGGGTTCCGGGCGCCTTCTGCGCCGGCACCGATCTGGCGGACCTGTCCACCATCCCCGGTGAGCAGCGCGGTTTGCGCGGTTCAGCAGAGGAGACCGACAAGTGGTGGCCCTTGGTCGAGTGTCGCAAACCCACGATCTGCGCCATCGATGGCCCCGCGGTGGGCATGGGAGCCGAGTTCACGTCCCAATGCGATCTACGTATCGCCTCCACCAACGCTCGCTTCGCGTGGAATTTCGTTCATCGCGGTCTGGTGCCCGACACCGGCGCCGGCACCTGGTTGTTGCCGCGCATCATCGGTCTGCAGAACGCCCTGCGGCTCACGTACACCGGTGACATGATCGACGCCGACGAGGCGCTTCGACTGGGGTACGTGCTCGACGTCGTTCGGCCCGATGAGTTGATGGATCGAGCGATCGCCCTCGCCGGCCGAATCGCGCAAGGATCTCCGCACAGTCACCGCCTCATCAAGAGTCTCACCTACGAGGGATTGACGGCCACGGTTCCCGAGCACATGGAACGCCACACCGCGGCAATGTCGGCCAGTTTCAAGAGCGCGGATCATCGCGAGGGAGTCGCCGCGTTCCTCGAACGACGTCCGGCACGTTTCACCGGACGTTAAGGACGCGGACATGTCTTGATGCCGTCGGAGCGTCCGTCATCGGCAACGATGGTCCCATGCGCATTCTCCTGACCAACGACGACGGTATCGACTCCGTCGGATTGCACGTGCTGGCTCGCGCCATGCGACCCTTCGGAGACGTGGTGATCGCGGCTCCCGACCGCGAGTTCTCCGGAGCCGGTGCCGCACTCGGTGCGCTTCACCTGATGCAGCCCGAGGTTCACCGGGTGCACGTCGACGGAATCGCCGAAGCCTGGTCCGTCACCGGGCCACCGGCGTTGTGCGTGATGTTCTCACGACTCGGGGCCTTCGGGGAACCCTTCGATCTCGTCGTGTCGGGGATCAATCCGGGCGCGAACGTGGGACGTTCCGTGTATCACTCGGGGACCGTCGGTGCCGCTCTCACCGCGCGCAACGGTCGGATCTCCGGAATCGCGGTCAGCCAAGCGGTGGCCGGTTTCGGTGTCGAGGGCCAGGGCTGGGACGAGATGCTCGTGGGACAGAAGTGGGAGAGTGCCGCGACGGTCGCCGCGGCGTTCGTCGACGGCTTCATCCGCAACATGCCCGTCGAGCCCGTGGTGGTGAACATCAACGTTCCGAACAAGGACGTCGCCGACATCAAGGGGTGGAAGACCGCGCGCCTCGGTCACGAACCTCCGCGCCGCATGAGCACGGCTCGTCTCGAACCCAAGGTGGGCCACGAGGGAACCTTCCACGTGCGCATGGCGTGGGGTGAAGCGGCCGAGCTTCCGATCGACACCGACGGTGGAATGGTGGAGAACGACTTCGTGTCGGTGAGCTATCTGGGGCCGATCCTCAACATCGAACGTGCCGACGTGGCCGACGCGGAGCGGACCCTGACGAAACTGATCGACGACGCGCGATGATCAGATGACGCGCTGATCAGATCACGACGACGGGGGTGCCCACCTGGGCGAAGTCCCATATGAAGTCCGCGTCGAGGTTTGCCTGACGCTGACATCCACCCGACAGTCTCTGGCCGAGTTCGGCCTCGGTCTGATACGGCGAGTTGTCCTCGACGTGGATGGGGAGCGCGTGGAATCCGATGGCGCCGATGTCGGTCTTCAGCCACCGCACCATCTTGTAGAGGTAGGCCTTGCCATTCCACGCCGTGGACACGTCCGATCGGCTGTACACCTTGTGCGTGCCGGGGGTTTCGTTGTTGTACTTGCTGCCCGACACCAGCCAGGAGCGGATCACCACGTTGTTCTCGTCGACGGCCCACACACGTTGTCCGGCTCGCTCGAAGACCAGGCGACGACCGGTTCCCGAATTGGGGGGCAGGGGCGGAGCGTCGGGACCACTGGTGGCCACGCTCGACAAGGGATAGCCGAGCAGGTCGACCGCTCCGGGGGCCGGGGGAGGCGTGCGCACCACCAACGACATCTCGTCGGGCCAGATGCCCAAGGACAACGCCGTCTCGCGACCGGTGAGCCCGTCGACGAAGAGGTTGCGCTCGGTCTGGAGCTTCTCGACGGCGACCGCGGTGGCGTTGTCATAGACACCGGACGGGGTTCCCGACATGTATCCGGCCTCGATCAGGGAACGCTGCAAGCAGACGACGTCGTCGCCAGAGTCGCCGCCCCCGAGGGATCGCGCGCGCAGCGTGCACGGTTCGTCGGCGGTGGGGTCGGTGCCGGCCAGGTCGGGGAGGACGGCGGTGTCGATCGGAGCGGCGACGGTGGTGGACGAGTCGGTCGGGACGATGTCGGTGGTCGGAGTGGTGACCGAAGGTTGGGTCGTGGAACCGCTGTAGATCTCGGCCGCCGACGAGCCGGCGTTGTCGGAACCCAGCACGGCAACCAACAGGCACGCCGCGACCACGGTACCAATGCCGGCGAAGATGAAGGTGCGGTGGGGGACGTTGTTCATGGCGTTCGGGGCGGCTTCCACTCCGCCCCGTCAGATTACAGAAGTGCTCCCACGCGTGTCGGGCACGCGCCCGATGAGGACGTGCTCTTTGTCTCGGCAGCCGTCAGGTTCCGGGGGCGCGCAAGGCGTTGACGACGCGTTCCATCAGATGGATCCAGTCACCATCGGCGGGCAACAGATCCGGCGCCAGATCCACCGACGCCAGGCCCACGGTGGTGGACTGGATCATCACGGCGACGCTGTACGCGTCGACGTCGGAGCGGATGATGCCCATCTCCTGCGTGGAGCGGATGACGGAGGTCAACTGCGCGAGCAACTTGCGCTGCACGTCGGCCACTTGCTTGGCCAGGATCGGGTCGTCGAGGGCGGCGGCCAGCACCTGCACGCGCTCCCGTCGGGCCAACACCCGCTCGGAGTCGCTCACGCGGACGGTGATCTCGGCCAAGAGGTCGAGGGGGTCGCCCACCACCAGACCCTTCTGGATGATGTCCTCGGCGGCGTCGGTCAACTGTCGCATCTTGCGGATGTATCGCTCGGACAGTGCGGCGTTGATCAGGGCCCGTCGATTCTTGAAGAACCAGTAGAGCGAACCCGTGGTCATCCCGGCGTGTTCGACGATGTCTCGCAAACGGGCCCCGTCGATTCCGTCCCGATCGATGATCGCCAAAGCACTGTCGATCAAGCGACCACGAATCTGACTGTCCGTGTTTTCCAAGCCTCGTGTCATTGCGCGTCTCCGACGTCGGGTGAAGGGAACGTTAGTCTCCGGACACATCGGGTGAGCAACGGACCGGGTCGGCAACGGACCGGGCGGGCATCTGATCGGCGAACGACGAACCGGGCGAACGACGAACCGGGCGAACAACGGATGCGAGGGTGGCGGGGATGGGCGAAGACTTTCGGTCATGGACGGTGACCGATCTACCCGACCTTCGCGGTCGCACGGTCGTGGTCACCGGGGCGAACTCGGGTATCGGTCTGGAGTCCACGCGCAATCTTCATCGCGCGGGCGCCACGGTCCTCATGGCGTGTCGGAACATGGACAAGGCGCGGGTGGCCGCCGACACGATTCGAGGTGAGGGGGGTCGTGGCGACCTCGACGTTCGCGAACTCGATCTGGCCGACTTGGGCTCGGTCCGCGACTTCGCCCGTTCGTTGGCGCAGGAGGGACGAACCATCGACGTGCTGATGAACAACGCCGGTGTGATGGCCCTCGACCGGAGCCGCACGGTGGACGGGTTCGAGTCCCAGTTCGGCACCAATCACCTCGGCCACTTCGCGCTGACGGGGCTGCTGCTTCCCATCATCGGAGGGCAAGACGGTGGTCGCATCGTCACCGTGTCGAGCATCGCGCATCGGCCGGGTCGCGTGCGGCTGGACGATCCGCACTACGAACGACGTCGCTACAGCCGCTGGGGTGCGTACTTCCAGAGCAAGTTGGCGAACGTGCATTTCGGATTGGAACTGGATCGGCGACTCCGCGCTTCGGGGTCGCGCGTTCGTTCGATCCTGGCGCATCCCGGCACCGCACGAACCGAGTTGGGCAAGAACGGAACCTCCACGACGAACGTCGTGATGCGCCGCCTGACGCCGGTGTTGGTTCGTACGGGGGTCCAGGGTTGCGAGTCCCAACTCCGTGCTGCCGTCGACTCATCGGCGACGGGAGGCGACATGTACGGGCCGCGATGGATGGCCTTCGGTCCGCCGCGGCTCGAGGTGCCCGCACGCCGTGGTCGCGACGAAGAGGCCGCGCGGAGTCTCTGGGAA
>WLEG01000050.1 GCA_009704425.1 Actinomycetota bacterium
CCGTCGACTGAGGGTGCCCATCGGCAAGAATGGTCCGATGACCGCGAACAGCAACGCACACCTCGATTCGGGCCCGTTCGACTCCGAGTCCCTGCGCGCCGTGGCGCAACGAGCCCTCGACACGATGGTTGTGGCCGCGCGCGTCGGGGATGCGGCGGTCTCGGGTGCCGACACCGTCGCCGTTCGCTCCCCCGTCAACGGTCGCGGCCTCGGGGTGGTGCGCCTCGACGCCGAGTACGTCGCACAATCCGACGTCGACGCCGCCGTCGCCCGCGCGGTCACGGTGTTCGAGAGTTGGCGTCGTGAACCGGCGCCCCGGCGCGGCGAGGTCGTGCGTCATCTCGGTGTCCACCTTCGTCGTCACAAGGAGGCGCTCGCCGATCTCGTGCAGATCGAGGTGGGCAAGATCCGTTCCGAGGCCCTGGGCGAGGTCCAGGAGATGATCGACATCTGCGATTTCGCCGTGGGTCTCTCGCGCCAACTGCACGGACTCACCATCGCGTCCGAGCGCCCGGGTCACCGGTTGTCGGAGACGTGGCAACCCCTCGGACCCGTCGGCGTCATCAGCGCGTTCAACTTCCCCGTCGCGGTGTGGTCATGGAACGCCGCCCTCGCTCTGATTTGCGGTGACCCCGTCGTGTGGAAACCCTCCGAGGCCACCACCCTGTGTTCGTTGGCCACCACGGTGTTGGCCCGTCGGGCCGCCGTCGACGCGGGTTTCTCCCCCGACGTGTGTCAGGTGGTCTTCGGCGACGCCGAGGTGGGACGAACGCTCGTCGCGGATCACCGGGTGCCGCTGATCTCGGCCACCGGCTCCACGCGGATGGGCAAACTGGTCGCTCCGATCGTCGCCGAACGTTTCGGCCGTTCCATCCTCGAACTCGGTGGCAACAACGCCGCCATCATCGCTCCGTCGGCCGATCTCGATCTGGTGGTGCGCGGTGTCACCTTCGCGGCCGCCGGCACCGCGGGTCAACGTTGCACCACACTGCGTCGTCTGATCGTCCACTCGTCACGCGTCGACGAGGTCGTCGACCGCGTGTCGCGCGCGTACACCAGACTGCGGGTGGGGAATCCTCTTCGTACCGACACTTTGGTGGGACCACTCGTCGACGCGCGCGCGGGTGCGGCCATGACCGGCGCCATCGATGCCGCCCGACGCGAGGGAGGCACGTTGGTGGTCGGTGGTGATCGTTGTCTCACGGACGAAGCGCCCGACGCGGCCTACATGAGGCCGGCACTCGTCTCGATGCCCCGACAGACCGAGATCGTGCGCACCGAGACCTTCGCTCCGGTGCTCTACGTGATGACCTACGACACCATGGACGAGGCGCTCGCCATCCAGAACGGCGTGCCCCAGGGTTTGGCCTCGTCGATCTTCACCACCGATCTGCGCGAGGCCGAACGATTCACGGGTCCGGCGGGCAGCGATTGCGGAATCGCCAACGTGAACATCGGGCCCTCGGGTGCCGAGATCGGCGGGGCGTTCGGCGGCGAGAAGGAGACCGGTGGCGGTCGTGAGAGCGGTAGCGATGCGTGGAAGGCCTACATGCGCCGCCAGACGCAGACCATCAACTATTCCGACGACCTGCCCCTCGCCCAAGGTGTGGTGTTCGAGTAGTCGCGCGGCGCGAATCATCCGTCACAGAATCGAACGGCCCCCGCCCATGACCCCCTCAGCGACCGGGGGTACACTTCGCCCATGATCTCGTCCTCCGACCGGCATCCGGCCTTCGAGGAATACTGCGAATGCATCTTCGAGTTGCACGAGGACGACCTCGAGGTCATCCGGGCCCGCATCGCCGAGCGCCTCAACGTCAGCCGGGCCTCGGTGTCGCAGATGATCGAGAAGATGACCAAGGTCGGACTGGTCACCTCCACCGACAACACCATCGCCCTCACCGCCGATGGTCTGAAGTTGGCCAATCAGGTCGTGCGACGACACCGTCTGGCCGAACGATTCCTCACCGACATCCTCGGCCTCAGTTGGTCCGACGCGCATCGCGAGGCCGGCAAGTGGGAACACGTCATGAGTGACGAGGTGGAAGCCGCCATGAACCGGGTGCTCGGGGCCCCCACCACCTGCCCGCACGGCAATCCCATCCCGGGTTCCAGCTACATCGACCCCAAAGCGGTGCCGCTGGCCCGCATCGGCATCGGCGACCGCTTCACCGTGTCGCGCATTCCCGAGGAACTGGAGTTCACCCCGGGTCTGCTCGACTTCCTGCAGCAGTCGTGCATCCTCCCCGGATTCGCCGGCGAGGTGTCGGCCAAACCCGCCGATGGCACCATGTCGGTGGTCATCGATGGTCGCACCGTGGCGGTGGACGCGTTCGCGTCGTCGCGCATCCTGGTGACGGTCTGATGTCCGTGCGATCGAACCGCACGGCGCGCGCCACCGCGATGGCGTCCGTGCTCGCCGTCGGGCTGTTCACGGTCTTCGTCGGTTGCGCCCCCACGACCTACGAGACCTCGGCCTCCACCACCGTCGTGGCCGCCACCACGACCATCCCCACCGGTCCGGTCGACGAACTGTTGCCCCGATTGCGCCAGACCATGTTGACCTTGTCGTCCTTCATCGGCCCGAACGCCAGTGGCTCCACCACGAGCGGCAAGAACGAGGTGTTGGCCGAGATCGAGGCCCTGTGGTCGGCCGCCGAGACCGAGGTGACGTCCCTCAGTCCCGAATCGGCCGAGTCCATCGGACGCATGGTGGATCTGGCGCGCACCGCGGTGGAGCGCAACCGTCCGGCCGATGCCGACAAGGCCGCCAAGTTCGCCGGCGCCGTCATCGACCAACTGCTCGGCTGACGTCAGTCGCGCATCGGCGCCGGGAGCTCCTCGGCGTGCACGACCGTGAGTCGTTGCGTCGAACGCGTGAGAGCGACGTAGAGGGCCCGCATTCCCTGGGGCTCGGCGCGCACGATGTGGGCCGGCTCCACGACGATCACGCCGTCGAGTTCCAGACCCTTCACCAGACCGACCGGGACGATGGTGACCCCCGAGTCGAGAGCGGCACTGGCGGCCCGCCCGTGTTCGATGCCCCGCGCGTCGAAGAACTCACTGGTGGCCTCGGCCATGGCGTCGGGAACGACGACGGCCACGTTGCCCGATCCGATGGATGACACCATCGACAACGTCTCGTCCGCCACGGTTGCCAGCAGACGATCGGGCGACGACACGGCCACGATGCGCGGAGGCGCCACGCCCTCGCGCACCGCGCGGGGGGCCACCAGCCCGGGCGCCGCGGCGTGCATCACCCGGGTGGCCAACTCCATGATCTGTCCGGGGATGCGGTAGCCGACGGACAATCCGATCACGCGACTGGGCTTGCGTTCGGGCAGGTGGTCCAACACGTCGTTCCAGGTGGACGGAGCGTGGGCGCCGGTGGCCTGCGCCAGATCGCCCACCACCGTCAACGAGCCCGAGAGCGATCGGCGGGTCACCATGGCCAACTGCATGGGGGTGAGGTCCTGCACCTCGTCCACCACGATGTGACCATAGGTGCGGATCTCGTCGGCCTCGTCCACTTTTCCGTTGCGACGCGGCAGCGGACCCAGATGCATGCGCGCCTCGTCCAGAAGCGCCGCGTCGGCCACGGTCCAACGGACGTCGTCGAGGGTCTCCGATCGTTCGCGATGCAACGACAGGATCTCGTCGTCGGTGAAACGACCACCGTTGGCCAACTTCAACAGGGCCTTGGATCCGAAGAGATCGTGCAACAACTGCGCCGGCGTCAGTCGGGGCCAGATGCGGTCGATCATGGCGCGGGCATCGTCGTTGCCCTTCAACGCCTCACGAACCTGCGCACCCGAGGCCTCGCCGTCGCGCCACGTCGCCGCCATCGCCTCCCACAATTCGTTCTCCACCCACCGACACGCCGGATTGTGACGATGGAATCGGCGCCGAGCACTCTTGATGATGCGCTCGGTCTCCTCGGCGCGCAAGCGCACGTACCCGTGCCGGAACGGAAAACGCATGTCCTCGCGCAACGGACGTTGACGATCCTTGACCGCTTTGCGCACGAGGTCCGCCATGCGTTCGTCGCCCTTCACTCGAGCGGTGAGTGGACCATCGACCGCTCCTCCACTCGTGGTGGCCCATCGCACGTCGGGAACCAGGTCCTGGAGCACCACCTGCTCGACGCCGGCTTCGCCCAACGACGGCAACACGCGCTCGATGTAGCGCAGGAACACGCGGTTCGGTCCGATGACCAGAACGCCCTGGTCCTCCAAGGGGAACCGATTGGTGTACAGCAGATACGCCGCGCGGTGCAGTGCCACCACGGTCTTGCCGGTGCCCGGGCCGCCCTGCACCACCAGAACACCACCTTGCGGCGAGCGGATGATCTCGTCCTGCTCGGCCTGGATGGTGGCCACGATGTCGCCCAGTTGACCGGACCGACCCCGTTCGATGGAGGCCAACAACGTGCTGTAACCGCGCAGGCCCGTGCCCGGCTGAGTGGCGGCGCCCGCATCGTCGACGAGCCCGTCGTCGGTGCCGACGCCGAGATGACCCACGCCGAAGAGTTCGTCCTCGATGCCGTGCAACGTGCGTCCCTGCACGACGAAGTGCCGACGGCGGGCCAGCCCCATCGGATCGCGGCCGGTGGCTCGGTAGAACGGTTCGGCCACCGGTGCCCGCCAATCCACCACCACGGGTTCGCGGTTGTCGTCGGACACCGCCAGTCGACCGATGTGGAAGCTCTCGATCCCGATGGCGGCACCACCCTCCACCTCGTCGGCGAGACGATCGATCCGCCCGAACACCAAGGCCGCGTCACCGAGGTCCAGATCGGTGAGGCGCTTCAACAACGCCTCGTCGATGGCGTTGCGTTCGAATCGGTTCTGGAACGTGCCGCCGGTCCCCGACTCGGTGAGACCGCGCATCTTCCAGGCGTCGGTGCGGCTGGCCTCGAGGCACGCGTACGCGTGATCGATGTGGGCCTGCTCCTCGTCGAAGTCCGGATGCTGAGATGTCATCGCCCGTCGAATCCTGTCGTGACCGAAAACGTGTGATTCCCGAAGAAACGGGGTCTCGGTACTCTACAACCACCCATGAGCAGGCCGACCACACCGAAAACCACGTCGAAGAAGGCGAGTGCGTCCGGGGGAACCCCCGCCACGGTGGTCCTCGATCGTGCCGGAGTGGAGTTCGGAGTCCATGCGTTCGACAACGACATCGCCCCCGGAGAACTGGGCTACGGCAAGGCCGCGGCGGCGGCCCTCGGTGTGTCCGAGAGACGCGTCTTCAAGACGTTGCTCGTCGAGACCGCCGGACCGGTGCGACACGCCGTGGCCGTCGTTCCGGTGTCGGGGCAACTGTCCCTGAAGGCCATGGCCGTCGCCGTCGGGGCGAAGAAGGTCGAGATGCTGGAGGCTCGCGCGGCCGAGCGCCTCACCGGATACGTCGTGGGTGGTATCAGCCCGTTCGGTCAGAAGAAGCTCCTACCCACCGTGGTGGACACGAGCGCACTCGAACACGACACCGTCTTCGTGTCGGGTGGCAAACGGGGGCTCGACATCGAGATCTCCCCGCGCGCGTTGCTCGACGTGTTGGGCGCGGTCAGCGCCCCGATCTCGGTGTGACCCGATGAATCAGACCGGACGGACGTTCTGGGCTTCGTCGCCCTTGCGTCCCTGACCGATCTCGAACTCGACCTGCTGGCCCTCGTTCAGGGTTCGGAACCCCTTGGATTGAATCTGTGAGAAGTGCACGAACACATCGGGACCGTCTTCACGGGAGATGAATCCATAACCCTTTTCGGCGTTGAAAAACTTCACGGTGCCGATCGCCACGGCGGTACTCATTTCTCTCTCGAGCCGGACGACGTGCCCGACGAGAAAACACTATGCGAAGAATTTCGGGCTGTACACACCGGAATTCCGTCGTCGGAACGGGGGCGATACGGTTCTCGCGTGCGCCACATGCCGGACCCCTCCACCTCCCCGAGCGACTTCGCGTTCAGCCACCGAATCCGGGTGCGCTTCTCCGAAACCGACGCCATGGGGATCGTCCATCACAGTCGCTACCTGCCCTATCTCGAGGAGGCCCGTGTCGCCTACCTGCGCCACATCGGCCACCCGTACTCCAGCCTGCGCGACGACGGCGTGGACTACGCGGTGCTCGAGGCCCACGTGAAGTACCTGAAGCCCTTGCGTTTCGACGACGTCGTCACCGTGCACCTGATGGTCTCGGCCGCGTCGCGAGCCTCGTTCTCCATGTCGTACCTGTTGACCGTCGACGACCGGGTCCACGCCACCGCCCGCACCATGCACGGATGCGTGAACGCCGAGGGGCGTCCCATTCGTATGCCCCGTTGGCTCCTGGAGATGGCGCCACGACCCGACTGAGGCTGGACACGGGTTACGCTCGGCCCATGTCGCGTCCCGCACCCGAACCCATCAACGACAGTCCCACCGAGTGGGTGCGCGATCACATCGAGCGCTACGTCTCCACCAACGGCGCCGACGGACACGACTGGAACGGGGTTCCGTGCATGCTGCTCACCACCAAGGGTCGGCGGTCGGGAACCTGGCAACGCAGTGCGCTCATCTACGGAGTCGAACCCGAGACGAACGATCTGATCCTGATCGCGTCGAAGGGCGGTGCGCCCGAGAATCCCCTGTGGTTCGAGAACCTGGCCGCCGAACCCGAGGTCTGGGTGCAGGTCGGGTCGGACTCCTATTGGGCCACGGCGACCACCGTCGACGCGCTCGCCGACACCGAGCGACGCGCGGCTCTCTGGAACGTCATGCGCGCCATCTGGCCCAGCTACGACGAGTACCAGGTCAAAGCCGACACCGCGTCGCGGGTGATCCCGGTCGTCGCCGTGCGTCGTTCGTGAGTCGCGGTTCCCGACGGCTTCTCGCCCCCTCGAAACAACGGGGTCATGGAGACCCCCCGAGGCGGTGACATTTCTACCTTTGTGAGCGGTTCGTCGGGTTCTCCCGACATCGTCGTCGTTCTCGTCTTCTCGGCCCATTTAGCCTTTGCCGACCGTCACGAGGGAGGACAATGACAACCGCCGAGGCAACCATGGCGATTCTGCAGATCGTCACCACGTCACTCGCCGGTGCCTCCTTCTGGAGGCTCTCGAACCGCTTTCACGTGAAGAACGCCCCGCCCTTGAGGCGGATCGCCCTGGCCATCGGTTGGCTGGCCATCGGTCGCATCGCGGCGTTCGTCGACCTGGCCGTCAACGACGGCCCGGGTCAACCCCTGTGGCTGTCGGCGTTCGTGCTACCCGGCATGTTCTTCAGCGCGATCTTCGCCGCCACCACCGTCCGCCTCCGATCCCGGACGATGTCGCCGTCGTTGCGCTACAGCGCCGCCATCATCGCCACCGGAGTCGTCGGGGTGATCTGGCACACCGCCACCGAGGCGACCTTCTCTTTCGATGGCGCGACGAGGACCGAGATCGCGGTTGCCTTCGCACACCTGACCATCGACTTCCTCCTCCTGTCGTCGGTGCTCACCCTCGGAGCCTTCGCCAGTCGACTGAAAGGGACCCCCACCCGACTGGTCGCCCTCGGCGTCATCTTCTTCGTGGCCTCCGACATGTCCTACGCGATCGAGAGTCTTCTCGGAACGTATCGGTTCGTCACGTGGACGACCGTCGGCTCCGTGGCCGGACCCCTGCTGGTCGCCATCGCACCGAGACTGGTGACCGCCGAGAGTCTGAGGATTCGACCGACCAACATCGCCAGCGACACCTGGTCCCTCACGTATCTCCCCCTCGGAGTCATGTGCGTCCTGCAGATCGTCGACGTGCGCGACGACCCGCATCAGATCGTCTCTCTCACCATCATCACCATCATGGTGTTGCTGCTCATCGGCCGCATCCAGAGTTACAAGAAGAACGTCACGACGCTCAACAGCGATCTCTCCGACAGCCTCGACGTCCGCGAGCGGGAACTCCTGCGGCAGCAACTGTTGAACGACCGGATCATCGGCGTGGCCGCCGACGGCATCGTCGCCGTCGACATCGAGGACCGGGTGGTGCTGTGCAACCGGGCGGCCCGCGAGATCCTCTCCATCCCCTCCGGCACCGCCACCCCCGGGAAACTCCACGAGCTCTTCCATCGTGTTCCGACGTGCCCGGGCAATTGCGCCACCCTCGACGCGTTGCACCGTTCGGATCGGTCGATGCACGAACTCTCCCTCGACATCGAGGGCGAGGAACGCGTCATCGAATTGGCCGTGCGTGCCCTCGACGGACCCGAGGCCGGCTTCGTGCTGGTTTTTCACGACGTCACCGATCGCGCGCGCTTGGCGCGCATGAAGGACCGCATCGTCTCGGTGGTCAGCCACGAGATCCGCACGCCACTCACCTCCATCCGGGGTTCGCTGGGCCTCATCGACGGCGGGCTCATGGGACAGATCAGTCCCGAGGCCAAGCGCATGATTTCCATCGCCGTCGAGAGCAGCGAACGCCTCATGCGCCTCATCAACGACCTACTCGACGTGGAACGCATCGAATCCGGCCGGCGCACGCTGAACCTCTCGTCGACCCCGCTCGACGTTCTCCTGGCCGACGCGGTCACCGTGATGCAGCCGATCGCCGACGTGCGATCGGTCGACATCGAGTTCGACGCGCCATCGGAGATGGTGCTGGTCGACCGCGATCGAATCCTGCAGGTCCTCACCAATCTCATCCAGAACGCCATCAAGTTCAGTGATCCGGGGTCCAGCATCCACTTGTTGGCCGAGAAGGACGACTCTCACCTGACGGTCACCGTTCGCGACGAGGGACACGGCATTCCCGCGTCCCACATCGAAGCCATCTTCGAGCCGTTCCATCAGGTGGATGTGTCCGATTCTGGCCCCAGTTCGGGGTCCGGGCTGGGCCTGGCGATCTGCAAGGAGATCGTCGAGGCACACGGCGGAACCATCTGGGCCGAACGCGGCGTCGAACAGGGCGCGGTCTTCCGTTTCCGCATCCCCATTCGCGACCCGCACCCCTTCAACGCCACACCGATCGACACCCGACCGACGAGCGAGAGCACACCATGACCAGGACCCGCACGATCCTGCTCGTCGAGGACAACGACGACATCAGGATCATCACCACCATCGCCCTCGAACACGGGGGGCGCTTCGAGGTCCTGCCGGCGGCCAGTGGAGAGGAAGCCCTTCGCCTCGCCGAGTCGCACCCGGTCGATCTGGTTCTGCTCGACGTGATGATGCCCGGCATGGACGGCACCGAGACCTTCGCCGCCCTGCGCGAACTCGACGCCACACGTGACACCCCGATCGTCTTTCTCACGGCCAAGGCCCAGTCCACCGAGGTGCAACGACTTCTGAAACTCGGGGCGAATGACGTGCTCACCAAACCCTTCGACCCTCTCGAGATCGCCGAGCGCATCGCCGGGACCCTCGATGACTGATCGAGAGAGTGGCGACGACCTGCGTCGCGCGTTGTCCCGAGCGTGGCTCAGCCGACGCGCGGACGTGACGTCGATGGTGGCCTCCGCCGCCGATCTCTCCCGTCGAATCGCCCACGGCCAGTCGACGGATTGGACGTCTCTGCGGGCCTCGACCCATCAGTTGGTCGGGATTCTGGGCGTGTATCGACTGAACGATCTACGAGCACTCGTGGTGGCGGTGGACGAGGCCACCCGGGTCGGCGACGACCGTTCCGACGCCGGCGTCGTCGCCGACCGACTGCACGACCTGAAAGACGCCGTGGAACGGCATCCCGGCCCGTCAGCGACCGGCGAAGATCAGTGATCGCGCCGACTCGTCGAGCCCGCTGAACAGCAACGCCAACTGCGTGCGATTCTCACGACCCAACACGGCCAACATCCGCGACACCCGGTTGCGCACGGTCTGCGCACCCAGGAAGACGCGCTGACTGATCTGCTTGTCGGTCATGCCCTGACCCAACAGTTCGAGGATCTCGAGGTCCGTGCGACTCAACGAGAGCAGCGCGAGCACGCCGCGTTCGTCGAGGCGACGCTTCACCTCCGGCGGCACCATGTACCCGGTGCGCCGCGACCCGGTGACCACCGAGGCGAGGCGTTCGAGAATGAGTTCGGGCTCCGAGGACTTGTCCATGATCCCGTCCACGCCGATGGCCTCGGCCTCGAGAAGGATCTCGTCGCTGAGGTATCCGGTGAGGAGCAGGATGCGCACACTCGGTGCGTCGGCCCGCAGACGACGGGCCAGTTCCAGACCGCTGCTTCCCTTCAAACGGATGTCCAGCACC
>WLEG01000051.1 GCA_009704425.1 Actinomycetota bacterium
CGCGCGACTCGCGAGGACGATGGGCGGCGACCCACCGAGAGCCGAGGTCGCGGAAGAGCACGAGGGTGGAGATCACGCCGACGACGGCTCCGATGAGGGGAGCGATCACGGTGATCGCGTTCGATCCCGGTCGCTCCGCGGCGGACAACGCACCGACGACGGCGAACGCTCCCACGCCCACCACGAGGGGGCGGACCCCGCGTCGACTGGCGGTGCCCAGCGTCATGGACACGGCGGCCAGAACCAGAAAGATGCCCACCCGTAGGGCCGTCTTGTCGTTGGTGCCGAACCAGTCGATGGCCAGTTCCTTCAGCCACCGCGGGGTGCGGTCGATGAACGAGCTACCGACCGAATCGATGGGCGAGGGGCGATCGGCCCACGAGGCGATCAGCATGCCGGTGGTGACGGCGACCGTTCCGACGACGAGTCCGCCCACCGCCGCCGCCCCGCGGGGAACGATCAATGAGGCCAGATCCGGGTCGGGGCGACGCGGAGCGTCGAGGTCGATCTCCGGTTCCGGGGCGACGTCAGACACGAGTGGATTCTGGTGCGGCCGAGACCGCGATGCTCGATCGTGCGATCAGCGGGCGTTCATCGGTACGTAATCGCGGGTGTCCGAACCCGTGTACCACTGACGCGGACGGCTGATCTTCTGGTCCTTGTCGTTCAGCAGTTCCTGCCAGTGCGCCAACCAGCCGACGGTTCGCGGAATGGCGAACAGCACCGTGAACATGGCCACCGGGAATCCGAGGGCCTGATAGATGAGTCCGGAGTAGAAGTCCACGTTCGGGTAGAGCTTGCGGTCGACGAAGTACGGATCGCTGAGCGCGGTTTCCTCCAACTTCAGGGCCACGTCGAGGAGCGGGTTCTTGCCGGTCACCTCGAAGACGTCGTAGGCGGTCTTCTTGATGATCTTGGCCCGCGGGTCGTAGTTCTTGTAGACGCGGTGGCCGAAGCCCATCAGGCGACCACCCTTGCCACCCTTGACCTCCTCGATGAACGCGGGAACGTTCTCGATGGTGCCGATGTCCTCCAGCATGCGCACGACGGCTTCGTTCGCGCCTCCGTGGAGGGGGCCGTACAGAGCCGAGGCGGCGGCCGCGGCCGACGTGTACGGGTCGGCGTGGCTGGAGCCCACCACGCGCATGGCGGTGGTTCCGCAGTTCTGTTCGTGATCGGCGTGCAGGATGAACAGCACGTCCATGGCGCGCTCGAGGCGGGGGTCCACCTCGTAGCCACCGACGTTCCACATCATGTTGAGGAAGTTGGCCGGGAACGACAGCGAGTTGTTCGGGTACACGAAGGGCAGACCCGCCGAGAAGCGGTAGGCCATGGCGGCCAACGTGGGGGTCTTGGCGATCATGCGCAGGATCTGCTTGTCCCGGCTGGCCTTGTCCTCGATCTCCTTGGCGTCGTTGTAGAACGTGCCCAGGGCCGCCAAGGACGACACGAACATTCCCATCGGGTGGGCGTCGTAGTGGAAGCCGTCCACGAAACGCTTGCGCATGTTCTCGTGGATGAAGGTGTGGTGCGTGACGTCGCGGTTCCACTGGGCCATCTGCTCGGTGTTGGGCAGCTCGCCGTTCAGCAGCAGGTACGCCACCTCGAGGTAGGTGCTCTTCTCGGCCAGCTGCTCGATGGGGTAGCCGCGATAGCGCAGGATGCCGGCCTCACCGTCGAGGTAGGTGATGGAGCTCTTGCAGGCGGCCGTCTGCATGTAGGCCGGGTCGTAGATGTAGAGCGACGGATCCAGTTCGCGCACGGCGGACGCCGGGAACACTCCGTCGGTGATCGGTACGGTCACGGTCTTGCCCGTGCGATCGTCGGTAATCGTGATGGTGTCGGGCACCTTGCTCGTCCCCTTGTTGACTGGGCCCCGTTTCCGGTTTGGATTGTTCGGGCCGGTTCTTCGGAGGCTTTCTCCTCCGCTGAGCAGGATAATCGTGCCCGACGCTCAACCCCACAACCGGCGAACGACAGCGGTCAAAGCGGGGTGTTGTCGTGCTTGCGCCCGCGAAAGACCTCGCGCTTGTCGATGAGCGCGTCGAGGGCGGCGTTGATGCTGGCTCGGGTGTCGGACGGATCGATCACGGCGTCCACGTAGCCCCGCTCGGCGGCCACGTAGGGGTTGAGCAGGCGTTCGGTGTAGTCGGCCTCGAAGGCGGCCTTCTCCTCGGGGGTGGCCCGGCGTTGCAGGATGGCCGCGGCCTGTCCCGCACCCATCACGGCCAACTCGGCCCAGGGCCACGCGAGGCAGAGGTCGTTGCCCATCTTCTTGGAGTCCATCACGATGTACGCACCGCCGTAGCTCTTGCGCAGGATGATGCAGATGCGCGGAACGGTGGCGCGTCCGTAGGCGAACACCAACTGGGCGCCGTGGCGGATCATCCCGCGCCACTCGAGGTCCTTGCCGGGATAGAAGCCGGGTGTGTCGACGAGGGTGATGATGGGAATGTTGAAGGCGTCGCAGAACGCGACGAAGCGCGCACCCTTCTGTGAGGCCGGGATGTCGAGGGTTCCGGCCAACGCCACCGGCTGGTTGGCGACGATTCCCACGGGACGTCCGCCCATGGTGGCCAGACAGGTCACGAGGTTCGCGGCCCAACGGGCTCGCAACTCGAAGTAGTCGCCGTCGTCGGACAGCGCGGCGATGACGTTGCGCACGTCGTAACTTCCGGTGGAGGACTCCGGGACGACGGCGCCGGCCTCGGGAGTGGGGCGATCGGCCGGGTCGTCGCTGGCCCACCCCGGCGGTTCGAGATCGCAGTTGTCGGGCACGTACGACAAAAGGTGTTCGGCGGCGGCGATCGCCGACTCCAGATCGGCGGTCACGACGGTGGCGGCGCCCGTGAATCGTGCGTGTGCTCCGGCCCCACCGAGCTCCTCGTTGTCGATGGTGACACCGGTGAACTCGGTGACCATGTTCGGGCCCGACACGAAGGCGTAGGCGCGTTCGGTCATGATCACGTGATCGGCGATGCCCAGCAACAGCGCGGGCCCCGACACCGCGGGTCCGTCGACGATGATGATGGTGGGAACGATGCCCGAACAGTCGGTCAGGGCCTTGGCGGCCAACCCCCAGCCGTGAAGGGCCGAGAACCCCTCGCGCAGATCGGCGCCCGAGGAGGCCATCACCGCGACCAACGGCAGACGCTCGGCGACCGCGGTGCGCGCGGCCGTGGCGATCATCGACGAGGCCTCGCTCGACAGTGCTCCGCGGTGGGTGTCGGCGGTGACCTCGAGCCACACCACGCGTCGGTCACCCACGTCGCGCACGGCGACACGAGCGACCCCGGGAACCTTGGCGCGAAGGTCGACCGGAGCCATCGCCAAAGAGTACGCCTCAGAACGTCTTCAGGGGGAATGCGTCGGCCCCCACGTGCACACCGGGTTGACGTGCTCCACGGTCGGTGACCAACGTCTGCGCGAGCTCGCGTGCCACCTGCGTGGCGGGACCGGGGCGGGGCCGATTGCGTTGCACCCAACCGACGACGCGCCGTGGGAGGCCGGGCACCTCGATGCGTGAGAAGTCGCCCTTCAGCCAACGCGGAATGGCGGTGGCGGGAACGATGGTGGCTCCGAATCCCTCGAAGGCCAGAGAGGCCATCAGTCGCACACCGTCGATCTCGGCCTGCACCGACAGCGTGACTCCGTTGGCCTCGGCGGCGCGATTGATGATGCGACGCAGGGCCGCCGATCGCGGTGGCAACAACAGCGGATGTTCGCCCAGGCGCACGATGGGAAGCGTGCGGAAACTCGACCACGGATGCTTGGAGTGGACCAGCAGCACCAGATCCTCGGCGAAGAGCGTGGTGACGCTGAGTTCCTTGTCGTCGACCGGAAGGTGAACGATGGCCGCATCGATCTGGCCCGACACGAGTCGGGGGAGCAGGCTGGACGTTCCCCCCTCGGAGATGATCGGTCGCACGTTCGGATGGGCCTCGCGCAGGGCCGTGAGGAACTGGGGCATCAGCCAGCGACCGGTGGTCCCGATCACTCCGATGCGGGTCTCGCCCGAGACCACGTCGTCCAGAGCCGAGATGTCGGCGGCGATGTCATCCATCTCGCGCAGGATCCGCCTCCCGCGTTCCACCACCAGGGCGCCCTCCTCGGTGAGTTGGCCCGTGGCCCGGTCGATGAGGGCCACCCCCAGATCCCGCTCCAGCTTGGCCACGTGGGCCGACACGTTGGATTGCACCGTGTAGAGGGCCCGGGCGGCCGCCGAGAACGATCCGTGGTCCGCGATGGCCACCAGGGAGGCGAGCTGGCGGACGTCCATCACGAAAAAAGATAGCAGGTATCGCCGATATCGACTTGAATGGTCACCAATTCACGTGCATACTTTCACATACAGATCGTTAGGTGGTTCCCCCAACCGCCTGCGACATGATCCCAAGAAGCGGTTCCCCCAACCGCAGGGATCCAGGTTGAGAGGCCCCGCATCCCCCATGCGGGGCCTTTCCCGTTGTCGGGCCCGGGTGTGTCGTCGGCGCTCGGCTCCGTCGGCGTTACCGTTCCCCGCGTGAAGTCCGCGGCCTTTTTCGATCTCGACCGTACGTTGCTCGTCGGCGCGTCGGGTTCGGTCTTTTCCGAGGCGATGCGCGAGGCCGGACTGGTGACGCAGTCGATCCCCGGTGAGAAGGCTCTCTACGAACTTTTCAATCGCATCGGGGAGACGTTGCCGTCGATGGCGTTGGCGCGTCAGGCGGCCGCGTTGGCCAAGGGGCGTTCGCAGGCCGACGTTCGGCGCGTGGCCGAAACCGTCGCTCCACGATTGCTCGAACTCGTTCCTCCGTTCGCACGTCGGGTGATCGACTCGCATCGGGCCGAGGGACGACTGTTGGTGATGGCCACCACGACACCCGTCGACCTGGTGGAGCCGTTGGCCCGTGCGTTGGGTTTCGACGACGTGGTGGCGACGCGTTACGGAGTGAGAAGCGACGGCACCTACGACGGAACCATCGACGGGCGTTTCGTGTGGAGCGTCGGCAAGTTGGAGTCGGTGCGCGAATGGGCGCACGCCAACGAGGTCGATCTGGGCTCGTCGTACGCGTACAGCGACAGTGTGTACGACACGCCGTTGTTGTCCGCGGTGGGTCATCCGACCGCGGTCAACCCCGACCCGCGCATGATGTTGGTGGCGGCGGCCAGGCGTTGGCCGGTGGTGCACTTCGACGTTCCCGCGGGTGTGGCCAAGATCCCCGTGGTGAACATGGAACTGCAACGACTGTTGTTGCAGCTGGCCCGTCCGGCCTTCATCCCGTTCGCCAACTTCGACATCGACGGCACCCATCTGATTCCGGCCGACGGTCCGGCCATCATCTGCGGCAACCATCGCTCGTACTTCGACGTGATGGCGATCGCGGTCACCGTCGCCCGCACCGGTCGCCCGGTGCGCTTCCTCGGCAAGAAGGAGGTCTTCGACGCTCCCGTGGTGGGTCAGTTGGCCACCGCTTTGGGAGGGATTCGCGTGGACCGTGGCACGGGCAGCGACGAACCGCTGCGTGCCGCCGCCGACGCACTCGCCGCCGGCGAACTGGTGGCGATCATGCCCGAGGGAACCATTCCGCGAGGACCGGCCTTCTTCGATCCGGTGCTGAAGGGACGTTGGGGTGCGGCAACGTTGGCGATGCAGGCCAAGGTGCCGGTGGTTCCGGTGGGCTTGTGGGGGACCGAGTTGGTGTGGCCGCGTTCGTCGCGGTTGCCCAATCTGTTGAACGTCACCAACCCACCGACCGTGCGGGTTCGCGTCGGCGAACCGTTGACCTTGCGTGGCAAGACGGCCGACGGCAACACGAAGCGGATCATGAAGGCCATCGTCGATCTGTTGCCGGCCGAGGCCCGCACGAAACGCACGCCCACCGCGGACGAACTACGACGTTCCTACCCGTCGGGTTACACGGGGGATCCGACGAGCGAATCGTCGCGTCGTCCCGGCACGGACTGAGCCGCTCTCAGGCGCCGAAGGTCGGGCCGTCGAACCGGTCCAGGGTGGTGAACGAACCAACGGGCTTTCGGGTCAACCGGGTCGGTTGCTTCACCGGATGGCCGAGGAAGATGGTGGCGACGAGCGCGTGATTCGGGGGAAGACCGAGCAGAGGGCCGGTGACGGGCTCGGCGCGGGACGCGAAGGTGGTGATGACACCGCCCAGACCCTCGGCGCGCGCCGCGAGGAGCACGTTCCAGCAAAACGGGTACACCGACGCTCCGCCCGTGATGGCGACGCGCTCGAGGTCCTTGTCCATCATCGCGATCGACGACAGGTCGGCCGCCACGGCGAGCACCACCGGAACGGAGGCGATCTCGGACAGAAGAACATTGGGCGTGTTGCCGGGGGCGGTGGACGCGAGTGAGTACGACGCGGGAGGAACGACCGAGAAGGGGGTGACTCCGGTGGCCGAGAGTCGCGCGTACTCGTCCCACACCGGCTGCATCGCGGCGCCGAGCCGCTCGCGAAGCGCGATGTCCTTCACCACCGCGACGCGCCACGGCTGACGGTTCCCGCCGCTGGGGGCGAAACGCGCGTTGTCGAGAACGCGCGTGACGGTGTCGTCGTCGACGTGTTCGTCGGTGAAGGAGCGAACCGCTCCCGTTCCGCGAATTCCGTCGACGAGGTCCACTTCAGCGGCCGCCGGCCACCTTGGCGCGGACGATGTTCAGCGCGGAGCCGGCCTTGAACCACTCCACCTGCTCGGGGCTGAACGTGTGCACACCCTCGAAGTCGATGGTGGTGCCGTCGGGCTTCACGATCTGGCAGGTGACGTTGCGACCCGGCACCGGAGGCAGGTTCAGCACGTTGATGCGATCGTCCTCGCCGATGAGTTCGTAGGTGTTCGGGTCGGCGAAGGTGAGCGGAACCAGACCCTGCTTCTTGAGGTTGGTCTCGTGGATGCGGGCGAACGAGCGCGCGAAGATCACCACACCACCACGGAACCGGGGCTCCATCGCGGCGTGCTCGCGCGACGAGCCCTCGCCGTAGTTGCGGTCACCGATGGCGCACCAACGGATACCCGCCCGGCTGTAGTTCTTGGCGATGTCGGGATACGAGCGACGCGCACCGTCGGTGACGTCCTTGCCTTCGCCCACCGCACCGTCGAACGCGTTGACCGCACCGATGAAGAGGTTGCCCGAGATGTTCTCGAGATGGCCGCGGTAGGTGAGCCACTTGCCGGCCGCCGAGATGTGGTCCGTGGTGCACTTGCCCTGGGCCTTCATCAACACGGGCAGACCGAGATAGTCCTTGCCGTCCCACGCGGGGAACGGCTGCAGCAACTGCAGGCGATCGCTGGTGGGGCTGACGGCCACGGTGACACCGCTGCCATCGGCGGGCGGGGCGGTGAACGTGTTGGAGCCCTTGTCGTAACCGCGTGCGGGGAGAACCTCGCCCACCGGTGCGTCGAGCTTCACCTGCGAACCGTCGGGGGCGGTGATGGTGTCGACGGTGGGATCGAAGTCGAGTCGGCCGGACAACGCGATGGCCATCACGGTGTCCGGTGACGTCACGAACGACAGCGTGTTGGCCGAGCCGTCGGCGCGCTTGGGGAAGTTGCGATTGAAGGAGTTCACGATGCTGTTGGGCTTGTCGGTGGCCTCCTTCGAGCGCTCCCACTGGCCGATGCACGGACCACACGCGTTGGCGAGAACGGTGGCACCCACCGCTTCGAGGTCGGCGAGGAGTCCGTCGCGCTCGATGGTGGCGCGGATCTGCTCGGACCCGGGGCTGATGAGGAGTTCACACTTCGCCTTCAGGCCTTTGGCGACCGCCTGACGGGCGATGGAGGCCGCGCGCGTGATGTCCTCGTACGAGGAGTTGGTGCACGAACCGATGAGCGCGGCCGACACCTCGATGGGCCACTCGTTCTCGCGGGCGGCGTCTCCGAGCGCCTTACCCACCTTGTGGGCGCGGTCGGGGGAGTGCGGTCCGTTGATGAGCGGCTTCAACTGGTCGAGGTCGATCTCGATGAGTTGGTCGTAGAGCGCTCCGTCGTCGGGTCGCAGATCGGCCGACACCTCGTCGGCGGCGGCGGCGATGGCTTCGCGTCCGGTGGCCGCGAGGTAGGCGCTCATGTTCGCGTCGTAGGCGAACACCGAGCACGTGGCGCCGATCTCGGCCCCCATGTTGCACACGGTGGCCTTGCCGGTGGCCGAGATGCTGTCGGCGCCGGGTCCGAAGTATTCGACGATGGCACCGGTGCCACCCTCGACGGTGAGCACCCGGGCGACCTCGAGGATGATGTCCTTGGGAGCCGACCAGCCGCTGAGCGATCCGGTGAGCTTGACGCCGATGACCTTGGGCCACTTCACGTTGAAGGGGAAACCGGTCATGACGTCGACGGCGTCGGCGCCACCGACGCCGATGGCGACCATGCCCAATCCGCCCGCGTTGGGCGTGTGGCTGTCGGTGCCGATCATCATTCCGCCGGGGAACGCGTAGTTCTCGAGCACGACCTGGTGGATGATTCCGCTGCCCGGACCCCAGAACCCGATGCCGTACTTGGCGGACACGGTCTTCAAGAAGTCGTACACCTCGCGGTTGTCGTCGATGGCCACGCCGAGGTCGATCTTGGCACCCACCTTGGCCAGGATGAGGTGATCGCAGTGAACGGTGGAGGGCACGGCGGTTTCGGGAAGACCGGCCGTCATGAACTGCAGCAGCGCCATTTGCGCGGTGGCGTCCTGCATGGCCACGCGGTCGGGATTGAAGTCGGCGTAGCTTCCTCCGCGCTCCATCTCCTGAGAGGCCGGGTCCACGAGGTGATTGATCAGGATCTTCTCGGCCAACGTGAGGGGACGTCCGAGGCGCTGGCGCCCCAGGGCCACGCGCTCGGACAAGGTGCCGTAGACGCGGTTGACGAGTTCGATGGGGGTGCCGGCGGAAACGGTGCTCATGAGACAAGTATAATACAAGTGTGGCGCGCACCGGAAGCAGGGAAATCAGGTACCGCGCCATCGCGGACGAATTGCGCCGGCGCGTGGAGTCCGGGACGTTCGCGGCCGGACAATTGTTGCCCTCGGAGAGCGAACTCGGAACGGAGTTCTCGGCCAGTCGCGTGACCGTGCGTCGTGCACTCGAGATGTTGCGCGACGAAGGTCTGGTGGACGCGCGCCAGGGTTTCGGATGGTTCGTGGCGGCGGCACCGTTGCGCCAGAGCCTCGGACGGTTGGCCACCATCGAGGCGCAGTTGGTGGACGGCGGCATCCGCCCGGAGCGACGCATCCTGGAGTTCGCGTTCGAGAAAGCGGTGCGAAACGTCAAGGCGGTTCTGGGTGCCGACAACGTGTTGCGGGTGAAGCGACTGAATCTGGCCGACGGTCAACCGTTCGCGCTCGTCACCGTGTGGTGTCGCGCCGAACTGGGGCAACATCTCAGCCGCGCCGACGTGGAGCGTTCGCCGTTCTACGAGTTGCTCGACGTTCCCCTGAAGGGTGCCACGCAAACCATCGGTGCCGACGCGGCGTCGGCCGAGGATTCCCGCTTGTTGGGCGTGCCCGTGGGTTCGCCGGTGCTTCGTTGCACGCGCACCACCACCGACACGGACGGACGCCCGGTTCTCCTGAGCGAGCACGTGTTCCCCGCGCACCGCACCGAATTCGTCGTCGATCTTCCGCAGGCCGAACCCTCCATCGCGCCGACCGGACTTCGCCTCGTCGAGTGACCCTCGCCCGTCCACCGAGCGAGGTGGAATAGTGTTCCTCGGGCATGTCCGGAACCGTCGTCGCTGAATCCCCGGTCGACACCAGGCCCGGTCATCTGCCCGCTCTCGACGGGGTTCGTGGATTCGCCGTCACCATCGTGTTGCTGTACCACCACAGCGTCACGTGGATGACAGGTGGCGAACTGACCGTGTCGATGTTCTTCACCCTGTCGGGCTTCCTCATCACGCGGTTGATGATGGCCGAGTGGGGTCGTAGCGGCACGATCTCGTTGCGCACCTTCTACGACCGCCGCGTGCGACGTCTGTTCCCGACCTCGTTCGTGGTGCTGTTGGCGGTGGTCGTGGTGTGGACCGTCTTCGCCGGTGCCGGCAGGTATCTGAATCCGTGGGAGTGGTTCGGAGGTCTCGCGTAC
>WLEG01000052.1 GCA_009704425.1 Actinomycetota bacterium
CCAGTTGATGACGGTGGGTCCGGGGTTCTTCGGCTTGCGCGCGGCCAACCATTCGAGCGCGCGTTCGATCACGGGTAGGCGAAGATCACCGCGGGCCCAGTCGTAGTACGCGCGTTGCTCGGTGAGAAGTCGATCGATGGCGTCGCCTTCGCGCGCGGGTAGGAACGACAGATCGAAGCCGGCTCTAGCGGCGGCGTTCAGATCGATGCCGTGAATGCGCGCCTGCAGGCGGGCGACCTCACGACCCAACTCTCGTTGCTGATCCACGCTGAACTCGTCCATGTAGCTTCCGCCGAACACGTACGGAGGCATGTCGGGCAGCGCGCGTCCGCCCACGCGGTCCATCACGATGAACGGCGAGCCCAGGATGCTCTCGTCGGTCTCGAGGAAGCGCACGTTGGGCACGGGCACGTCGCTGTGCGCGCCGACCAGACGCATGGCGCCGGCCTGGGCCGCCAGGTCGTACACCGGGAACACCGGCCAGTCGTTCATGTCGGGGCTCAGACGGGTGACGACCGGTTCGCTCTTGCCGTCGTGATGGATGGTGAACAGCAGGGTCTCGCTGCTCATGCCGGTGCCTTCGGGAATGCCCACGTCGGACACGGTGCAGGGATGACCGAAGCGGGCGCCGAACCACTGCTCGAGGGTGCGGGCCAACTGTTCGGGATTGCGCTTGGAGGGCAGGGGCATGATCAGGCCGGCTTCACGTAGGCGAGCTGTTCGAAACGGTTCTGGATGCGCCACCCCTCGGACGTGCGCACGACGGTGTCGTTGTACCAGCCGCTGGCCTGCATGTAGGTGGGCTGGTCGCCGGGGATGCGCATGGTCATGGTGTAGATCGAACGCACCGTGGCCTTGTCGTCACCGACGAAGGTGATGGCCACGTTGCCACCCGAGGACAACGCCACGTCGAACATCGACATCATTCCGGAGAAGGTGTTCGCGGCCTCGGTGGGGCTGCCCACCGGTCCGCCGGCGGTGGAGTAGTCCACCTGCGCGTCGGCGGTGAAACATCCCACCCATGCGCTCCAATCGCGGTCGGCCAACGCCCATGAATAGCGGGCCAACAGGTCGGTGATCAATGCTCGGTCGAGTGCTTCGTTGCTCATCGTTTCCCCCTTGATGGTGACCTTCCGATCATAAACGCCGCTCGCCCCCGGTGGTCCTGCTGGCAGAATGGATTCATGCCGTCGAACCGATCATCGGGCCCCCTCGTCGTGAAGGGCACGTGTCATCACGACTGTCCGGACTCGTGTGGTTGGGAGGTCACCGTCGAGGACGGTGTGGCGGTGAAGATGCGGGGCAACCCCGAGCATCCCTATTCACAGGGCGAACTGTGCCCCAAGGTGAACCGTTTTCTGGATCGCGTGTACAGCCCGTTGCGGGTGCTGACGCCTCTCATCCGCACGGGCGCCAAGGGTTCGGGCGAGTTCCGCCGAGCCTCGTGGGACGAGGCGACGGCCCTCGTGGCCACCCGTCTCCACGAGATCATCGCCCGCGACGGCGGCGAGGCCGTCATGCCGTGGGGTGACGCCGGTACCCAGGGTCTGTTGCAGATGAACTCGCTCGACCGCCGGTTCTTCGCCCGTCTCGGTGCGTCGCGTCAGGTCGACTCGTTGTGCGGTGCCACGGCCAAGATCGGCTCGGCGCTCACCTTGGGCTCGCCGTTGGGTTCGGACCCCATGGACGTGCGGTTCAGCAAGTTGATCCTGTTGTGGGGAACCAACACCCGATTGACCAATCGACACCTCTGGCCCTTCATCGACGAGGCTCGGGCCGCCGGCGCCAAGGTGGTGGTCATCGATCCGGTGCGCACCGTCACCGCCGAGGCCGTCGATTGGTTCATCCAACCGCTGCCGGGAACCGACGTGGCGCTCATGCTGGCCATGATGCACGTGATCATCCGCGACGGATTGACCGATCGCGACTACGTCGCCTCGCACACCGAGGGATTCGACGAACTGGCCGCGCACGTGCAGACGTGCTCACCCGAGTGGGCGTCGGACATCTGCGGCGTCGATGCGGCCACGATCGAACGGTTGGCGCGCGAGTACGCCACCACTCGACCGGCCATGATCCGCACCCTCATCGGCGCCGAGCACCGCGAACAGGGCGCCATGTTCTTCCGCACCATCACGTGTTTGCCCGCGCTCATCGGTTCGTGGCGCGAACGTGGTGGCGGGTACAGCCGCAGCGTGGGCTCCTACGCGGACGCGAACATCGACGACTCCGGATTCGACGTGCCGTCGCTGGACGCGAATCCCGGTCGTCGTCCGCTGAGCATGAACACGATCGGTCGCAATCTCACCGATGCCACTCTCGCGCCACCGGTGCGCGCGTTGTTCGTGTACAACGGCAACCCCTTGGTGACGGCGCCGAACGCCGCGCTGACGCGCCGGGGCCTCGAACGTGAGGACCTGTTCACCGTGGTGTCCGAGCAGTTCGTCACCGACACGGCTCGTTACGCCGACGTCATCTTCCCGGCGTGCACCCAGATCGAGCAGCTCGACGTGGTGCCGGCGTGGGGCCATCTCTATCTCGGCTGGAACCACAAGGCCATCGAGCCGCTGGGGGAGAGCGTCCCCAACACCGAACTGTGGCGTCGACTGTCACGAGCCATGGGTTTCGAGGAACCCGAGTTGTACGAGTCCGACGAGTCCTTGCTCGCGGGTGCGTTGCACGATCTCGACGTGGACGCCTTGAAGCGCGACGGCTTCGTGCGATTGTCGTTGCCCGACGCCGTGTTGCCCTACGCCAACGGGAACTTCGCCACCGCGTCGGGTCGCACGCTGTTGGCCAGCCCCACCTTCGGCTCCATCGGGTTGCCGTCCGTTCCCACGTTCACGCCGGGTCGTGAGTCGTTGGCCGGCGACTCCGATCTGCTGAGCCGTTATCCGCTGGCCATGATGTCGTCCAAGATCCACCAGCGCTTCCTGAACGCGTCGTACTCGCACCTCGAACACCATGTCGGCGCCGAGGGAACCATCTATTGCGAACTGGATCCGGCCGATGCGGCGGCGCGAGGCATTCGCGACGGCGACGCCGTGCGGGTGTTCAACGATCGGGCCTCGCTGTTGGCGACGGCCCGCGTCAGTGAGAGCGCGTCGCGTGTGCGACCCGGTCTGGTGATCGTGCCCTTCGGCTGGGTCGGTGAACGCACGGATGACGGCAACACCGTCAACATGCTCACCAGCGACACCGCCACCGATTGGGGCGGAGGCGTGGCGTTCTACGACACGTTGGTGGAAGTGGCTCCGGCCTGAGTGATCAGCTGGGGCGCTTGCCGGCGGTCTTGTCGCCGTAGTCGCCCACCAACTCCACCAGGGTGCTCTCGTCGCAGGCCCAACCGTCGTCGGTGATCTCGGCGGTGTCCACGATGGCACGATCGGCGTCGGTGGGCTCCACCGGCGGGTACAGGCGGGCGAACGCCCCGTCCTTCACCGTGATCATCTGGTAACACGGCGACGGGATGCCCAGTCCGGCTTGTGACGGAGCGTGCAGTCCGCCACCCGTCCACGTGGTGTAACTCGTGGCGGCCTCCATCACGCAGGCGCGCGACAGGACTCCTTCGGCCTCGATGCAATCGCGAGCCACGGAGGCGAACAACAACGCCGCCGAGGCACCCTGCATGCCGAGGCCCGAGATCTTGCCGTCGGTGGTGTGGGTGTTCACCATGTCGACGTAGTCGCGAACGGCCTTCACACGGTCGGCCTCCTCCAGCAAGGCGTACGCGGTGCGAACCACGACACCCTCCACGCTGGAACCACCGCGCTCGAGCAACACCTCGGCGTAGAAGCCGGCGTCGGCCATGATCAGGTCGGGTCGGTAGCCGATCTCGTCCATCGCCTTGGCGAGCAGGGGCAGAACCTCGGGGACACCCACGAAGGCCAGCGCGCGCACGCCCGAGGACTTCAGCTTCTGGGCGATGGGCACCCACGAGGTCTCGCCCAGCGAGTTGTAGGTGATGCGCTCGACCGTGGTGACGCCGCCGACGATCTCGGCGGCCTCGATGTACTGCTGTTCCACGATCTGGGCCGTGAGGATGTCGGAATAGACGGTGGCGAAGGCGGTCATTGATTCGGGGTACACCGAGGTGGCCCACTTGAACCAGCCCGCGTCTTTGCGGTCCGAGGGGTTGGGCATGGCCGACACGAGGTTGTCCGACGAGGACTTGGCCGCGCTCACGGTGAAGCCGGCGAAGTCGATCATGTCGCACTCGTGGAAGCGGGGGAACTCCTGATCGTCGAAGGCCCAGCCGCCGCCCACCATGGCGAAGGCGTTGGTGCAGACGTTTTCCATCTGGGCCGGCACCTCGAACAACTTGGCGTCGGCGTCGATCACCTCGAGGGGGAGACCGGAGATGCCACCCTGCGCGTTGCACCACCCGGCGAAGGCCACGGTGGCGTCGTACAACTCGGCGTTCAGACCCGGCACGGCCACGTTGCCCTTGTCGGAGGCGGCGGCGATGCGGATGACGTCGGTGGCGCCGCCACCTTCGCCCTCGGCGACGGACGGGGTGACGCCCTCGGGGGCCGGACCACAGGGCGACGGGACGTCGCCGAACGTGATGGCCTCGACGGTCGGGGCCTCGGTGGACGGCGCGGCCGAATCCGTGGGCGCCGAGTCGGTGGGGGCGGCCGAGGTGGTGGTCGCGTCGTCGCCGCGGTTGGAACACGCGGCCAGGGCGATCAGGGTGGAAGCGAGCAGGACGTTACGGAGTTTCGACACGGCGACAGTCTGCCGAATCGCCGCGCCACTTGCTCGCTTGGTGGCGATGGGTGGTCGCGTCGACCGGCAATTACAGTCGGGGGATCGGCGAGCCAGAACGGGGGACGGCAATGCAGGTGGACATTCTCGATCGCGACATGTACCAAGGGGATCCCTATCCGACCTTGGCGTGGATCCGGAAGAACCAGCCCGTGTACCGCGACGTCAACGGCATCTGGGCGCTCACCAAGATCGACGACATCCGCTGGGCCGAGCGCCAGCCCACGTTGTTCTCCAGCGGTGCCATCGGTTCGCGTCCGAACGGCCAGGCCCAACCTTCGATGATCGACAGCGACGACCCCTCGCACGCCGATCAGCGACGGGGCGTGGCCCGCGGATTCGGCCCGCGCCAGATGTCGGCCTACGAGACCCATGTGCGCGAGGTCGCGCGTTCGCTCGTGGACGCCGTCATCGACAAGGGCTCGTGCGACATCGTGGCCGACATCGCCAAGCCGCTGCCCATGACGCTCATCGGAGAAATGCTGGGCGCCGATCCGTCGGAGTACGACTGGCTGCAACACCTGTCCGACGTGATGATCACCGGCGCCGACAACCCCAAGTACGTCACCGACGACGTGGTGAACGCCGCCGTCGAGTTCTACACGTACACCACCAAAGCCATGGAGGAGCGCCGTGGCAATCCCGGCGACGATCTCATCAGCAAGTTCATGACTCCGCTCGACGACGGCACCGTGATGGACGACGCTCACGTCATCGGCAACGCCTTGCTGTTGTTGGTGGGCGGAAACGAGACCACGCGCAACGTGATCGCCGGCGGTTTGGAGGCGATGATCCGTCGCCCCGACCAGATGGCTATCGCCCGTCGCTCACCCGAGGATCTGGAGCACGCCATCGAGGAGAGCGTGCGCTGGGTGACGCCCATCATCAACATGGTCCGGGTCACCACCCAGGACGTGGAGGTGCGCGGTGTCACCATTCCCGCCGGTTCGCAGGTGTTGATGCACTACACGGCGGCGAATCGCGACGAGGATTTCTTCGAGCGCGCCGACGAGTTCGACGTGACGCGCGGCCCGAACCCGCACATCTCGTTCGGGTGGGGACCCCACCTGTGTCTGGGCGCCAGCCTGGCGCGTTTGGAACTGCGGATCATCTACACCGAGATCTTCGAACGCATGGACAACCTGGCGTTCGCCGACCCCGGCTTCGTTCCCGAGTACGGACACGCGTCGTTCGTGCGGGGCATGAAGAGCCTGCCCGTCACGTTCGACAAGCGTTAACTGCGCTCGTCGCGCAGGGCTGAACGTCGCACCTTGCCCGCATCGTCGCGCACCGGCTCGCTCGTGAACTCGAACGACCGCGGCACCTTGTAGCGCACCAGTCGCTCGCCCAGGAACGTGCGCAGTTCGTCCTCGTCGACCGGCTTGGACACCTGCACCACGGCGTGGATGCGATTGCCCAGATCCTCGTCGGGCAGACCGATCACGGCCGACGACACCACGTCGGGATGTTCGCTCAGCGCGATCTCCACCTCGGCGGGGTAGATGTTGGCCCCACCGGACAGGATCATGTCACCACGGCGATCGGTCAGGTACACGTAGCCCTCGGCGTCGATCTTGCCCATGTCACCGAGGCTCTCCCAGCCGTCGGGCGAGCGCCGCGCCTCGGCACCGAGGTACTTGTACGTCGTGCGCGTGTTGCGCATGAAGATCTCACCCACGGCGTCGGGCGGCAGTTCCTCGAATGTGTCGGGGTCGAGCACCTTCATCTCGCCGGTGACGCACCGACCCACCGATCCACGATGGGCCAACCACTCGTCGCCACGGATGATGGTGACGGCTTGGGCCTCGGTGCCGGCGTACAACTCGAAGATCTTCTCGCCGCCCAACCAGTTGCACCACTCCTCCTTCAACCACGGCGGGCACGGCGCGGCCATGTGCCACACGGTGGTCAGCGACGACAGGTCGTAGCGATTCTTCACGTCCTCGGGCAGACGCGAGATGCGCGACATCATGGTGGGCACGAACAGGATCCAGTCGGCGCGGTGCTTGTCGACGGCGGCCAACGTGGCCTCGGCGTCGAACTGCGGCAACAACACCAGGTGGTTGCCGTGGAACAGCGAGCCCGCGCCGAACGAGAACGGCGCGTTGTGATACAGCGGTCCGGGAACGCACACCACACCGTCCACCTTCTGGCCCATGCCGGGAGCACCCACCTGCACGATGCCGGGATCACCGGCCACGATCAACTTGGGTCGACCGGTGGAGCCACCGGATGTGGGTGCCTTCATCGCCGGTGCCGTCACGTCGGGCAGCGGCGAGTCGTCGTACGCGGAGGCGTCGAAGTTGGCGGCCACGGTGTTGCGACCGGGATGTGCCGACTGTTCCACGCCCACCACCAACGCCGAGTCGGCCAACTCCACGATGGCCTGACGCTCGCGGTCGGGTAGTCGATAGCTGACCGGTTGCGGCGTGGCGCCCAACTTCCACGCGGCGATACAGGCCTCGTAGAACTCCACCGAGTTCGGGAGGGCCACGGTGACGAAGCGTCCGTGCGACACGCCGCGTTCGGCGTAGGCGCGCGCCAGACGATTGGTGCGCGACTCCAACTCGGCGCGCGTAACGGTGACGTCGCCGCACGTGATGGCCGGGCGATTCGGATCGGCGGCGGCCTTGTCGGCCAGGGCCTTCATGATGGAGACGATGTTGGGTGTGTTCATCGATTTCGTGCTTTCTCGTCGTGATTCCGGGATGGTTTCGCGCGCTATACCGTCACGAAACCCGCCCGGAATGCGGGGGTTTCAGGCCAGCGCCTCGTTCCAGGTGCGATGCCAGTGTTGCAGCATCGGCTCGTTCGCTCCGAACACGAAGTTCTTCAGACCGATCTCGGCGCCACGCTGACATTGTTCGGCGGCGGGGAAGTCCTCCTTGCCCACCACCAACGCGGCGAAGTCCGCGCCCCGCTTGCGCGCGGCCCGATCCTCGTCGTTGGTCACCGGGGTCAACGCGGCCTCGGTGAGGTCCACGGTGCACTCACCGACGGTGCGTCCCGGATAGATGCGGAACATCTGGCAACTCACCGGGGTCTCCAACAGCACGACGCTCGGGAACAACGTGTGGATGATGCTGGCGGGCCCGACGGCCGGCCACTGATCCTCGGGCAGGTCCACCAGATGCTCCACGCCGACGGTGGGGAAACCCCAGCGGGCGTGACGACCGAACGTGTCGTAGATCGGGTTGTGGTTCACCAGGTTCGACAAGGTCTCGCGATGCAGATAGTCCACGTGGTACGTCTCGAGGTTCACGTCGAAGGCGATCTTCCAGTTCGCCTTCAGTTGGAACGTGTGCTGACACACCACCTCGTGGTTCTCGTATCCGCACCAACGCAGTTCGGGCTCGATGTCGGCGAAGGCGGCGGCGGGATCCACGTCCTCGCTCAGTCCCACCGCGATCAAGCCGGCCACGCTCGCCACCGGCAACGGTTCCAGACCCAACGTCGACTTGTCGAGGGCATCGAACGCGTACGACTGAGGTTGTCCGGCCAAATTGCCGTTCAGCTCGAACGACCACGCGTGGTACGGGCAGGTGAGGCGACGCGCTTCACCGCAACCCTCGGCCACCTGGGCGCCGCGGTGCGTGCAGGCGTTCCGGAACGCGCGTAGCTCGCCGTCCTCGGCGCGCGTGATCAGCACCGGATGTCCGGCCACGTCCTTGGTGACGAAGGTGCCCGGTCGCGGTAGCTCGCCGGTCCAGCCGACGATGTGCGCACCGTGGCGGAACAACACGTCGAGCTCTCGCTGGAATCGCACGGGATCGGTGAAGACCGATGCCGGTTCGGTGATGGCGGCTTCGCAGTGATCGAGGGTCTTGTTGCGGTAATTGTCCACCAGTCGTCGTACCAGTTCGCGCGGAAAGCGCTCGGTGGTGGCCGGCCCGTTGTCGATAGCGGTCATGATTCCCCCTCTCGCCCCGACGCCTCCCGATTCGGCGTGGGATCCCCGGTCACAGTGTGTCAGATGCGGGGTCGTACGTTTCGATCGCGATGAACAGCGCATGGGACGTGGCGATCAGGGGTGCGTCGGGTCGGTCCTCGCGCATCTCGGCCTCCAGGTGCAGTTTGCGACCGTCGCGTCGGGCCAGATGGGCCCGGATCACGAGCGGCGTGTTCAACGGCGTGGGCGCCTTGTAGCGCACGGTGATCTCACCCGTGTAGGCCACGGTGTGGATGATGTTCAGCACGAAGCCCATGGAGTCGTCGAACGCCAGGGCCACGATGCCCCCGTGGCTGCGTTGGGGCGCCCCCTCGTAGGAGTCACCGATGATGAAGCGGGCCTCGGCGGCGTCGCCTTGGCGGGTGACGGACATCTCCAGACCGTGCGGGCTGCCGGGGCCGGAACCCGGTCGGCAGATGTGGCTGGTCATCACCTCGCCGTCAGGGAACTCGACACGTTTGCTGTCCTTGAAGTGGTTGAAGCTGCGTTCGCGACGATCGGACCGTTCGAACTGCTCGGCCAGTCTCTGCAATGTCGCGGTCGCGTCCCGTAGTTGCTCGATCTCCACGTCGCGGGCCACGATCGCGTGGTTCAGGCGGCGCGTGGCCCGGCCCAGCTCCACGCGGGCCGCGTCATAGATCGGGTCCTCGCCCTCGGGATGCTTCATCGAGGATCACCGGTGGTGGCGGGCGCGTCGGTCACGTCGTCAATCTTTGTCACGTCGAGGTCCGACAACCAACCCCGAGCGAGCAGCAACACGATGAGCACCACGAACACCGCGGCGTCGACGTACACGGCCACACGCATCGTGAAGATGTCGCCCAGGCGACCCAAGGTGAACGCTCCCAAGGGGATGCCGGCCAGGATGCCCAACACGTAGAAGCTCATTGTTCGGCCACGAAGGTGATCGGGCACCGTGCCTTGAATGAGCGTGTTCAACGCCACCGCCGACTGCAGGTGGGCCAATCCGCCGATGAAATACGCGATCAAGCCCACGGTGTAACTCGACGTGAGCGGAATGAGGGCCGTGCTACCGGCGAACAACACGAGAGCTACCAACACCCGGGTGAATCGCTTCAACTTGTCGCCGATCACCACCGACATCAGCGAGGACACCAGGGCACCCAGACCCAGCGCCACCAGCAGGCCGGCGTTGTCGGTGGAGGGTCGTCCGTAAATGCGGTCGGCGATGGCCGGCGCCACGTGTTGCAACGCCTGCCCGCACAGAGACGTGGCGAAGGCCAGCAACACGGCCAATCGCAACGGTCGGCTGCGCCACACGAAGCGACCACCGTCGCGCA
>WLEG01000053.1 GCA_009704425.1 Actinomycetota bacterium
GGTGGTCTGGTGGCCGACGCGGTGGCCGTCATTTCTTCCGTCGATCCCGTGCTCGGGGAGGTCGATCGCTGATGGCCCGTTTGTCCGAAGAGAACGTTCGTCTCGCCAAGGAGATCGTCGGTCGTTATCCGCGCGCGCGGTCGGCCACCATTCCGTTGCTCCATCTGGCCCAACAGCAGGATGGTCACGTCACCAACGAGGCCATGGCCCACATCGGCGAACTCGTCGGCGCAACGTCGGCCGAGGTCTACGGAACGGCGTCGTTCTACGAGATGTTCAAGTTCGAACCGGTGGGCAAGTACCTCATCAACATCTGCGGCACCATGTCGTGCGCGTTGATGGGTGCCGAGGATCTCATGCACCACGCCGAGCATCGCCTCGGGGTGAAGTTGGGTGGAACCACCGACGACGGCATGTTCACGCTCGAGCGCGCCGAGTGTCAGGCGGCGTGCACCGAGGCACCGTGCCTGCAGGTGAACTATCGCTATCGGTTCCGTGTCACCGACGCCGATTTCGATTCGCTCGTCGACGACCTGAAGGCCGGACGTCTGAACGACGAGATTCCGGCGCACGGCACCGTGGCTCGGGTGCGTCAGCACATCCCGCTCGATCGAGGCGTCGGCGCGGTTCCGCCGGAGGACGTCACCGAGGCTCCGGCCTGGATGGATGGAAAGGCGGCGTTGTGAACACCCCGGATTCCACGAACACCTATCCGCACGCTCCCGGATTCGTGGCCGGCGATCGCCCGCGCATCGTCACCTCGCGCTTCGAGTACTCCGACTCGTACACCCTGCAGCGGTATCTCGCCACCGACGGTTACGCCGGTCTGCGCGCCGCGCTCGGTCGTCCGGCGAACGAGGTACACGACGAGGTGAAGAGTGCGACCGTTCTCGGTCGAGGTGGCGCGGGCTTCCCCGCCGGAACCAAGTGGGGCCTCACCCCGCAGGGAGTTTTCCCGCGCTACCTGGTCGTCAACGGCGACGAGAGCGAGCCGGGTACGTACAAGGATCGCCTGTTGATGGAACGCGACCCCCATCAGTTGATCGAAGGTTGCCTGATCGCGTGTTACGCCGCGGGATTGTCGCAGTGCTTCTTGTACATCCGCGGAGAGATGGCGTTGGCCCAGGAGCGTGTGGCCGCCGCACTGAACGAGGCGTACGCCGCTGGCTACGTGGGCAAGAACATCCTCGGCTCGAAGTTCTCGCTCGACATCGTGTTGCACTGGGGCGCCGGCGCGTACGTGGTGGGTGAGGAGACCGCTCTCATCGAGAGCCTCGAGGGCAACCGCGGAATGCCTCGTCTGAAGCCGCCCTACTTCCCGGCGGCCATCGGTCTGTACGGACAACCGACCATCGTGAACAACGTCGAGACGCTCGCGAACCTGCCGTGGTTGATGCGCAACGGCGCCGAGGCGTACACGGCCATCGGCACCAAGACCTCGCCCGGCACCCGCATGGTCGCCGTGAGTGGTCACGTGAAGCGCCCGGGCGTGTACGAGATCATCAACGGTGTCACCACCTTCCGCGACCTCATCTTCAACGAGGAGTACTGCGGCGGCATACGCAACGGCAACAAGCTCAAGGCCTTCGTGCCCGGTGGTGGTTCCGCGCCGTGGTTCACCGAGGACCAGCTCGACGTCGCCTTCGAGGGACCGCAGGCCGGTGCCGCGGGCTCCATGCTCGGTTCCGGTGCCGTGATGGTGATGGACGAGACGACCGACATCCCGGCCGCCGCGCTCACCCTCACCCGTTTCTACGCGCACGAATCGTGCGGCAAGTGCACGCCGTGTCGCGAGGGTGGCACGTGGTTGGAGCGAATCCTCAGCCGCATCGTCGACGGCAAGGGCACCGATGCCGACCTGGCCCAGCTGGTCGAGGTCGGAACCTCCATCTGCCCGGGCGACTTCCCGCACGCCTCGAGCAAGCGTCTGGGTCTCGATGCCGTTCCGTTCCCGTACAAGATGAACACCATCTGTTTCGTCGGACCCTCGGCGTACGCGCCGATCAACTCGGCGCTCGTTCTGTTCCCGGAGGAGTTCGCGGCTCGGGTGACCAAGCGCAACATGATCCCCGTCACCGCAGTCGGAGCCGCGTCATGACCACCACCGAACCGACACCCGAGATCGCGGTCGATCCCAACGCCGTCAATCTCACCATCAACGGTCGACCCGTGGCCGCGCGCAAGGGCGAGTTGATCATCGCCGCCGCCGATCGCAGCGGTGACTACATCCCCCGCTTCTGCTACCACCCGCGCATGAGCCCGGTCGGCATGTGTCGCCAGTGCCTCGTGGAGGTGGAGGGACCGCGTGGTCCGATGATGGTGGTCAGCTGCATGACCCCGGTGGCCGAGGGGCAGGTCGTGCGCACGGAAACCGAACAGGTGAAGCGCGCTCAGGAGGGCATCATCGAGTTGCTCCTCGCGAACCATCCGCTCGACTGCCCGGTCTGCGACAAGGGTGGCGAGTGCCCGTTGCAGGACCAGGCCTTCAGCCATGGTCCGGGGGAGAGTCGATTCATCGAGGAGAAGCGCCACTACGAGAAGCCCATCGCCATCAGCGATCTGGTGCTGCTCGACCGCGAGCGTTGCATCCTGTGCGATCGCTGCACCCGGTTCGCCGACGAGGTCGCGGGTGACGCGCTCATCCACTTCACGTCACGCGGCAACAACACCCAGGTGCAGACCTTCCCCGACGAACCGTTCAGTTCGTATTTCTCGGGGAACACCGTGCAGATCTGTCCGGTGGGCGCGCTCACCGCCCAGCCGTACCGGTTCAAGGCTCGTCCCTGGGACCTGGAGAAGACCGAGAGCACCTGCACCACCTGTTCGGTCGGGTGTCGCATCACCCTCGAGAGCAGTCGCGACGAGTTGCTGCGTTATCAGGGTGTCGACAGCGATCCGGTCAACCACGGTTGGTTGTGCGACAAGGGTCGCTTCAACTTCGAGTCGGTCAAGTCCGACGCCCGTCTGTCGAACCCACTCGTTCGCGACGGAGGATCACTCGTCGAGACCTCGTGGAGTTCGGCGCTCTCGACGGCCGCCTCGCTCATCAGGTCGGCGGTGAACGCGGGTGGTGCTTCGCGCGTCGCCGTGCTCGGTGGGGCCCGAGGAACGAACGAGGACGCGCACGCGTGGGCCAGGTTGACCTCCGCGTTGGGGATCGATTCCGTCGATGCCCAACTCGGAGACGGGTTGCCGGCCGACGTGCTGTCCTACCCGCAGGCGACGATCGACGAGGCGGCTCGCGCGTCGACGATCATCCTGTTGGCCCCAGACCTGAAGGAGGAGTTGCCGATCCTGTATCTGCGGCTCCGCGACGCGTCGGAGAAGAAGAGGTCGCGCATCCTCGAATTCACCGCGAAAGAGAGCGGACTCACCCGCTACGCGTGGAAGACCGTTCCCTATCTGCCCGGCACCCAACCCGCGGTTGTCGCTTCCACTCTCGCCGACGCCCCGATCTCCGCGCAGATGGCCACGGGCTCGGTCGTGGTGGTCGTGGGTCGCTCGAACCTGGCCGAGAGTGACGAGTACACCATGGCCGCTCTCGATGCCGTGATGACCGCCCATCCGAACGCGACGGTTCTGCCGGTGTTGCGACGTGGAAACGTTCGCGGTGCGCTGACGGTCGGACTCGGACGTCGTGACGCCGTCGACATCCTCGCCGACGCCGTGAACGGGGAGATCGACTGTCTGGTGTTGGTGGGAGCCGATCCCATCGGCGATTGCCCCGACACCGAACTGGCCCGTCGCGCGCTGGCCGCCATCCCGAACATCATCGCCATCGACACGTTCGCCACGGCGTCGTCCTCGAAGGCCTCGGTGCTGTTGCCCGCGGCCGCCTTCGGTGAGAAGGACGGCACGACCACCAACCTCGAGGGTCGGGTGACCCGACTCGCACGCAAGGTCACGGTGAACGGCACTTCGCGACCGGACTGGATGGTGGCGCTCGAACTCGCCGACGTTCTCGGCCACGATCTCGCGATGGCGTCGGTCTCCGACGTGCATGCCGATCTGGTGTCGTCCAACGCCGCCTTCGCCTCGGCGACGCGTTCGGCTTTGTCCGCTCATCCCGACGGGGTCGTTCTCGAACCGGTCCGCTCGAGCTCGCCGTCGCGCGTCGTTCCTCCCGCCGCCGAGCGTCCCGGGTTCGGGTACCGATTGGTGGTGGGTCGCAAGCTGTACGACAACGGCCGCAACGTCGCCGAATCGCCGTCGCTCGCACCGTTGGCGCCGGGATCCGCTCTGCACATGCACCCACTCGACCTCGAACGTCTCGGCGCCGCCGATGGCGCGTCGGTGAAGGTGTCGGGTGACCGCACTTCCATCGTGATGGACGTGAAGTCCGACGATTCCGTGCAACGCGGAACGGTGTGGGCGGCCTGGGCTCAGCCGGGCGCGAACATCGGCGAATTGATCGACTCCACGAAATGGGTCAACGACGTGAAGGTGGAGACGCTCTGATGCACGCAGTACTCGGCCTCGACCCCCTCGCGATCGGCGATCTGATCTGGGCCCCTCTTCTCATCATCTTGTTGAAGGTGATCGTGATCTTCGCCCTCGGACTGCTCGTCACCATGTTCATGGTGTGGTTCGAACGCAAGGCCATCGCCGGCATGGGCAACCGCATCGGACCCAACAAGGCCGGCCCGTGGGGACTCCTGCAGACTCTGGCCGACGGCATCAAGTTGTTCTTCAAGGAGGACCTGCTGCCCGATCGCGCCGACCGTTTCGTCTTCAAGTTGGCGCCGTACCTGGCCTTCGTGCCGGCCTTCCTGGTGTGGTCCGTCATTCCGTTGGGCGGAGACTTCTCGGGCGGCAAGGACGGACTCGTCGAGTGGTTCGGACACACCACACGCGTGCAGTTGGCCGACCCGCCGGTGGGCATCCTGTTGTTCATGGCCCTGTCGGCGGTGGCCGTGTACGGAATCATGCTGGCCGGTTGGTCGAGTGGTTCGAAGTACCCGCTGTTGGGTTCGGTTCGTGCGTCGGCCCAGATGGTGTCCTACGAAGCCGCACTCGGCTTGAGCATCGCGACGGTTCTGCTGTTGTCGGGCACGTTGTCCACGAGCGGCATAGTCGGCAATCAGGACGGCATCACCAATTGGCACGTGGTGTCCACCGGAGTCGTGCCCTTCATCATCTTCATGCTGGCGGCGACGGCCGAGATGAATCGTCCTCCATTCGACCTCGTGGAAGCCGAGCAGGAGCTGGTCGGCGGATTCAACACCGAATACTCGAGCATCCGATTCGGTTTGTTCTTCCTGGCCGAGTTCATGAACACGGTGACCATGAGCGGCATCATCGTCACTCTCTTCTTCGGTGGTCCGCGGGGACTCTTCGACATTCCGGTCATCCCGGGTGCCATCGAGGGGACGATCTGGTTCATCGCGAAGGTTCTGGTGTTCCTGTACGTGTACGTCTGGATGCGCGCCACGTTGCCGCGAATGCGTTACGACCAACTCATGGATCTCGGGTGGAAGATCCTCATCCCGGCGTCCCTCGGTTGGTTCATGTTGATGGCCGTTCTCCAGCTCGGACGCGACGAGGGCTGGAACCGCGGTGTGGTGGGCGTCATTTCCGGTGTGGTCATCGCCGTTTGCGCGGCGCTGATGTCGGCGGCCGTGCGAACCAGTCGCGCGAACCGTGACCGTGAGGGGGCGATGTTCTGATGGGTTATCTCGGTGGATTCCTGGTCACCCTTCGTCAGGTGGGTCGACGCAACAAGGTCACGCGCGAGTACTCGGGTGGACGCGAGTTGAAGAGGGGCAAGCCCCATCGCGACGAGAAGGCCGACAAGCCCGAGCGCCTGCACGGTCGTCACGTGCTGAACCGCTACGAGGACGGCATGGAGAAGTGCATCGGTTGCGAACTGTGCGCCGGCGTGTGTCCCGCCAAGTGCATCTACGTCCGTGGCGCCGACAACGATCCCGACAACCCCACCTCTCCGGGTGAACGGTTCGGGTTCGTCTACGAGATCAACTATCTCCGCTGCATTCACTGCGATCTGTGCGTCGAGGCGTGTCCGACCGAGGCGATCACCGAGACGAAATTGTTCGAATTCTCGTTCACCAATCGCAAGGACGCCATCTACACCAAGGCTGAACTCGTCGTGGGCGACGACGGACGTCCACAGCAACTCCCGTGGGAGGACTGGCGCGAGGGCGAGGATCTGCTCACCTCCGGGTGGGTGCGGGCGACCGCGCCGTCGGGTGATGCCACCTTCGAGGGCGTGGTGGGTTGGAGCGGTGAACTCGGCTACGGCGAACGAGCTCCCGAGCCGGAGCAGAGCGTGCGCGACGGAGGTGAGCGCTGATGGAACTGGTCGTCTTCGTTCTCTCGGCCGCCATGATCCTGGTGGGCGCGGTCGGTGTGATCGTGCGCAGCAATCCGGTGCACGCGGCGCTCAGCCTCATCCTCACCTTGTTCGGCGTGGCCGTGATGTTCGTGGCCCAGAACGCCCACTTTCTGGCGGCGGTGCAGGTGATCGTCTACGCCGGCGCCATCGTGGTTCTCTTCCTGTTCGTGATCATGCTCCTCGGCGTCGATCGCTCCGAGGATCTCTCGACCGAACCGTTCAAGGTTCAGCGTCCGCTCGCGGCCATCGTGGGTCTCGGCTTGGTGGGTCTCGTCGTGGCGGCCGTGGTCTCGTCGCGCGATGCCATCACCGCGCGCGGCGACGGGCTGAACGTGGCCGACGCCATCGGGGATGGTGACACCAACATCAAGCAGTTGGCCCGCAGCGTGTTCGGTGACTACGTGGTCGCCTTCGAGGTCACCTCGGTGCTCCTCGTGGTGGCGGTGGTCGGTACCGTGCTCCTCACCCGTCGTGTCAAGAGCTCGGGGAAGGACTCGTGATGTCGTTCCTCGCCGCCGCCACTCCCACCACCACGTGGTACCTGATCCTCGCCGCGGTCCTCTTCGGTATCGGCGCCGTCGGCGTCCTGGTCCGTCGCAATCCGCTGGTCATGTTCATGTGCATCGAACTGATGTTGAACGCCGTGAACCTCAGTTTCGTCGCCCTCGCGAAGAAGATGGGTGACATCGGTGGTCAGACCACCGTGTTCTTCGTGATGGTCGTGGCCGCCGCCGAGGTGGTCGTCGGTCTCGGAATCATCGTGTCCATCATGCGCCGTCGCCCGGGTGCGACCGCGGACGACATCTCGGCGCTGAAGGGTTAGTGCGATGCTCGATCTGATCTGGTTGATTCCTGCCCTGCCCTTGCTGGGCTTCTTCGTCAACGTGGTCTTCGGTCGCCTCCTGGGCGAGCCGAAGTCCGGTGCGTTGGCGGCCCTCATGGTGGCCGGCTCGTTCATCGTCACCGTGGGCGCGTTCTTCGATCTGATCTCGATGCCCACCGAGGAGCGTCACCACGTCGTGACCGCCTTCTCGTGGGTGCCGGTCGGTTCGCTGCACGTCGATCTGGCGTTCCTCGCCGACCCTCTCAGCATCACCATGGCGTTGTTCGTCACCGGAATCGGAACGCTGATCCACCTCTACGCCATCGGCTACATGCACGGCGACCCGAAGTTCAGCAAGTTCTTCATCTATCTGAACCTGTTCGTGTTCTCGATGCTGATGTTGGTGCTGGGCGAGAACCTGCTCGTCACCTTCCTCGGTTGGGAAGGTGTGGGCACCTGCTCCTACTTCCTCATCTCCTTCTGGCACACCCGTGAGAGCGCGGCCACCGCCGGAAAGAAGGCGTTCGTCACCAACCGCGTCGGTGACTGGGGCGTCATGATGGGCATGTTCCTGGCGTTCGGCGCCACCGGCACCCTCAGCTACGCCGGCATCAATCACGCGGCCGAATCCGGTGCGTTGTCGGCGGTCACGGCGACGGCCATCGGTCTGATGCTCTTCATCGGTGCCTGTGGCAAGAGCGCCCAGCTTCCGCTGTACATCTGGTTGCCCGACGCCATGGAAGGTCCGACCCCGGTGTCGGCGCTCATCCACGCGGCCACCATGGTCACCGCCGGTGTGTTTCTCATGACCCGCGTGAACCCCGTGTTGGCCGTCTCCTACGACTGGGCCCCCACCTTGATCGCCATCGTGGGCGTGGCCACCGCGTTGTTCGCCGCCACCATCGCCGTGGCCCAGACCGACATCAAGAAGGTTCTGGCGTACTCGACGGTCAGCCAGCTCGGCTTCATGTTCCTGGCCGTCGGATCGGGTGCCTACGTCGCCGCCATCTTCCACATGGTCACCCACGCGTTCTTCAAGGCCCTGTTGTTCCTGGGCAGCGGTTCCGTCATCCACGGCATGCACCACGAGCAGGACATGCGCCGCATGGGCGCGTTGCGCAAGTTGATGCCGGTCACCGCCTTCACCTTCATCATCGGTTGGCTGGCCATCGCCGGCGTCCCGCCGTTCGCCGGGTTCTGGAGCAAGGACGAGATCCTGCTGTTCGCCTTCGCCAAGAGCCCGATCCTCTACGTGGTCGGAATGATCACGGCTCTTCTCACCGCGTACTACATGACCCGTCAGGTGATCATGGTGTTCTTCGGTGAGGCGCGCTGGAACGATCACAGCGAGGAACACGGCGCTCACGGCGACTTCAAGCCGCACGAGAGCCCCAAGATCATGTTGTTGCCCCTCGTCGTGTTGGCCGGTCTGTCGGTCGTCGGCGGGGCGATGCAGTTGCCGTTCACCAAGGATCTGCACTTCCTCGAGAAGTGGCTGGAGCCGGTGGTCGAGTTCGGCGAGGCCGACATCCATCATTCGTGGGCGTACGAGAACAAGTACGTCCTTCTGGGAATCGCGATCGTCGTGGCCATCTCGGGCATCCTGCTCTCGGCGGCCGTGTACGCCAAGAAGAAGATCGCCGCGATCGAGCCGGCGTTGCTCGCCGACGGCTGGAAGTACGACAAGGCCATCACCTCGTTCATGGGCGGTCCCGGTCGTCGCGCGTTCGACGGCGTCGCGTGGGCCGACCGAACCATCGTCGACGGCGCGGTGAACGGAGTCGGTCGACTCGTGCAGGGAGCCGGTGGTTTCCTGCGCAAGGGTCAGACGGGAGCGGTTCGTAACTACGCCGCCGCGGTCGGGTTGGGTGTGGTCGCCCTGTTGGTGTGGTTCTTCCTCCGAGGGGTGGTGCTCTGATGCTGGCCGAAGCGACGCACGCGTTGCCCTATCCGGTTCTGACGTTGCTGGTGCTGATGCCGCTCGTCGGCTCGGTGCTCACTCTTCTGTCGTCCTCTCGTCGGCCGGAGTACACCAAGCTCATCGCTCTGGTGACGTCGGTGTTCACCGGCGCGATCGGTCTGTGGGTGTTGGCCTCCTTCGAGACCGGTGAGGAGGGATTCCAGTTCGTCTCCAAGCACGAATGGATCACGTCGTGGGGAATCGGGTGGCACCTCGGAGTCGACGGAATCTCGTTGTTCCTGGTGGTGCTCACCGGAATCCTGTTCCCGCTCGTCATCGTCGGTTGCGATCCGCACCACGACGAGAAGCGCTACCTGGCCTGGTTGTTGCTGCTCGAGGCCGGGGTGATGGGTTCGTTCCTCAGCCTCGATCTCTTCCTGTTCTTCCTCTTCTTCGAGATCGTGTTGGTGCCGATGTACTTCCTCATCGGTGGTTGGGGTTACGACCAGCGCATCTATGCGGCGACCAAGTTCTTCCTGTACACGATGATCGGTTCGGCCTTCATGCTGGTGGGTATCGTCACCACCGCGTTGTTGGCCAAGGCCGACATCGGTCGCATGACCTTCGACCTCGTCGAGATCGCCGAGGGAGCGAACTTCGCCGCCAGCACGGGCCGCTGGTTGTTCTTCGCCTTCGCCATCGCCTTCGCCGTGAAGGTTCCGCTCTTCCCGTTGCACACCTGGTTGCCCGACGCGCACACGCA
>WLEG01000054.1 GCA_009704425.1 Actinomycetota bacterium
TCGACGGAATCCCCACGCTCGAGGATCTGGGCGACGTCGCGGGCAGGAAGGTGCTCGTCCGTACGGACTTCAACGTTCCGATGGAGACGTCTCCGGACGGATCCCGTCGCATCACCGACGAGTTCCGAGTGCGGGCCGCGCTTCCCACCATCCAGTGGCTCACCGAGCGGGGAGCCACCGTCGTGTGCGCCAGCCACCTGGGCCGCCCCAAGGGCAAGCCGGAGGAGAAGTACTCCATGGCTCCGGTTCGCGAACTGCTCGCGACCCTCGCCCCCGGCGTGGAGCTTCTGGAGAACCTGCGGTTCGACGCCGGCGAAGAGGGCAACGATCCCTCTTTCGTGGCGCGACTGATCGAGGGGATCGACCTCTACGTGGACGACGCCTTCGGCGCCGCGCACCGTGCCCATGCCTCGATCGTCGGCCCCCCGCGCACGCTGCCCTCGGCCATGGGACGGCTCCTCGAGCGCGAGGTCGACGTGTTGTCCAATCTGCGCAAGAACCCGCGACACCCCTTCGTCGCGGTGTTGGGCGGTTCGAAGATCTCCGACAAGTTGGGCGTCGTCGAGGCCCTGCTCGAGACGGTCGACGCGCTCGTGATCGGTGGGGCGATGTGCTTCACGTTCCTGGCGGCGCAGGGTCACCCCATCGGTGATTCCCTGTTCGAACCCGATCAGGTGGACACGTGCCGACGCCTCCTGGCACTGGGCAAGGAGATACACCTCCCCGAGGACATCGTCGGACTCGACGCCGACGGCAACTACGCCACGTACGGGAGTCGTCTTCCCGCCGGGGCCAAGGGATTCGACATCGGTCCCGGATCGGCGGCGGCGTTCAGTGACATCATCATGGAGGCCCGCACCGTCTTCTGGAACGGACCGATGGGAATGTTCGAGGACGAACGATTCGCCAAGGGCACCCGAACGGTGGCCCAGGCCATGGCCGACACGAAGGCGTTCACCGTGGTGGGCGGGGGAGACTCGGCCGCCGCGTTGGCGCAGTTCGGGCTGGAGGACGAGGTCGACCATGTGTCCACCGGTGGTGGTGCGTCGTTGGAGTTGTTGGAGCTCGGGGATCTCCCGGGCCTGAAAGCGCTGAGAGAGGCCCCCAATGCCCGCGTCTAGTCGTCGCCCACTGATCAGTGGCAACTGGAAGATGAACCTGAATCACTACGACGCGATTCAGTTGGTGCAGAAGTTGAGTTATCTCATCACCAAGGACGACGTCGAGCGGGTGGACGTTTCCCTGCATCCACCCTTCACCGACATCAGAACCGTGCAGACCTCCATCGAGAGCGATCGGCTTCCGTTCTTCCTCGGTGCGCAGAACTGTCACTCCGACGATTCCGGAGCGTTCACCGGCGAGGTGTCTCCGGCGTTCCTGGCCAAGCTGAATGTCCGGTACGTGATCTGCGGTCACAGCGAACGACGACAGATCTTCGGTGAGAGCGACCAGTTCGTGGCGGCGAAGGTGGCCGCCGTCGTCAAGCACAAGATGATCCCGATCGTGTGCGTGGGCGAGACGCGGGAGCAACGCGAGGCCGGTCAGACCCTCGATGTGGTGGGCACCCAGTTGGCGGGCTCGCTCGAGGGTCGCCTCGACACGCAGTTCGGGGATCTGGTGATCGCGTACGAACCCCTCTGGGCCATCGGCACCGGACTCACCGCCACCGCCGCCGACGCTCAGGAAGTGTGCGCCCACATTCGTGGCTGTGTGTCGACGACGTGGGGAGCCGATGCCGCCAATGCGGTGCGCATCCAGTACGGAGGCTCCGTGAAGGCCGGCAACGTGGCCGAATTGATGGCCCAACCCGACATCGACGGGGCCCTGGTGGGCGGCGCCAGTCTCGACGCCGACGAGTTCGCCCGGATCGTCCAGTTCCCGTCCGCCTGATTCCCGTGTCGGCCGTGTCGATGGCCGACATATGCTTTGCCCGATGGGTGGCACGGGGAGCGACACGATGAGCGAAGCCGTCGCGTCCGGCGCGGCGGTTTCCGAGGGCTTGTCCCCGTTCCGTTTGGGTCTGGCGCGAGTGCGCGGGAACCGCGGCGCCGTGATCGCTTTCTGGGTGGTGATGTTCTACGTGTTCGTGGCGGCGTTCGCCCCCGTGCTGGTTCGGATCCTCAACATCGATCCGTACGCACTCGACCGCGAGGCCATCAACGACTTCGGACTTCCGGCCGGGCCGATGGGCGGCATCTCGTGGGATCACCCGTTCGGTGTGGAGCCCGGTACCGGACGCGACATCCTGGGGCGTCTCATGTACGGAGCGCGCATCTCGTTGCTCGTGGGTGCGATCGGCACGTTTCTCACCACTGTCGTCGGGGTCACGCTCGGCATCGTGGCCGGCCTGCGGCGTGGTTTCGTCGACGCGCTGATCAGCCGTCTCGGCGACGTGACGCTGGCGTTCCCGTCGTTGTTGTTGATCATCGCTCTGGCCAATCCGATGACCCAACGTCTGGAGTCGTGGGGGGTGCCGGCGGGTAACACGGCCCGCATCACGTACATCATGACGGTCCTCACCCTGTTCGGATGGGTGTACATGGCGCGTCTGGTGCGCGGTCAGGTGCTGTCGTTGCGGGAACGCGAGTTCGTGGAGGCCGCCCGGTCCTTCGGTGCGGGCACGGGTCACCTGGTGTTCAAGCAACTGCTCCCGAACCTCTGGCCCCAGATCATCGTCTTCGTGTCGTTGAGCCTGCCGGGTTACGTGGCACTCGAGGCCACCCTGTCGTTCCTCGGGGTCGGACTGCTGGCGCCGGCGGCGTCCTGGGGGATCATGCTGGGCGACTCGGTGCGCTATTACCGAGCCGCGCCCACGTATCTGTTCATCCCCGGGGTCACCTTGATGGTGCTGGTGCTGGCCTTCAACCTGCTCGGGGACGGGTTGCGGGACGCGTTCGACCCGCGCAGCGACCGCCAGCAGCTGTGACGAGGGGTCCCGAAGGGGACCATCCCGAATCGTTGTAGAATGCAAGTCACCAACGTCCGACGTCCGTCGGCGAAAGGGGAGGGAAAATGAAAATGCGAAGCAAAGTCCTCGCCGTCGTGGCCCTGGTGGGCCTCGTGGCGGGAGCCTGCGGAGGATCCGGCGACGGAGCCCAAAGCGGCGAAGAGTCCGGTGGCGTCTCGGCCACCTTGGACGGCGTGAAGGACGGTGGCACGCTCTACGTGCTCACCAACCAGGAGGGTGCGTCCACCCTCGACCCGCAGCGTGTGTACACCGGCGCCGAACTCGGTGCGTGGGGTTCCACGTTCACACGAACACTGACGTCGTACAAGCCGGTGGCCGGTAAGGACGGCACCTCGTTGGTGGCCGACTTGGCGACCGACCTGGGTACGGCGTCCGACGACCTGAAGACCTGGACGTTCACCCTGCGCGACGGCATCACGTGGCAGGACGGTTCCGAGGTCACGTGCGCCGACGTCGCGTACGGTGTGTCGCGCACCTTCGGGTCCGAGGTGACCGCGTTCGAGGGGCCGCAGTACGCCGTCAGCTACCTCGACATTCCCGCGGGTGACTACGACACCGGCAGCGCCTACCCCGGCCCGTGGTTGGCCACCGAGGAAGAGCAGGCTCTCTTCGACGAGGCCGTCAGCTGCGATGGCAAGACCATCACCTTCACGTTGCAGGTGCCCGTCTCGGACTTCGCCTACACCGTGAGCTTGCTGGCCTTCGCTCCGGTCCCCGAGGCGCAGGACACCGCCGACCAGTACGGCCTGATGCCGTTCTCGAACGGACCCTTCAAGGTGGAGGCCTACGAGGAGGGCAAGGAGCTGGTTCTCGTGCGCAACGAGAGCTGGAACGCCGATTCCGACGAGGTTCGTGAGCCCAAGGTGGACAAGATCGTGTGGCAGTTCGGCCTCGACGAGACGGTCATCGACGAGCGCATGCTCGCCGACTCGGGTGACGACAAGAACGCCATCGTGTACGGAGGCATCCTGCCGGAGAACCTGCAGACCGTGTTCGGCGACGAGACCCTGAAGGATCGTCGCACCGACGGCTTCGACGGCTTCGTTTCGTACACCATGGTCAACGTCGAGACAGTGTCCTGCGTCGAAGTCCGTCAGGCGATCTGGATGGCCATCGACCGTGAGGCCCTGCGCACCGCGTCGGGTGGACCCTTCACCGGCGAGTTCGCGACGAGCTTCGTCGCACCTTTGCTGGCCGATGACTACGAGCCGGCAAAGTTGCCCGAGGGTGTGAACGCCGACGGAACTCCGAACGTCGAGGCCGCCACGGCCAAGATGGAAGAGGCGAAGGAGAAGTGCCCGGAGGTCTACGCCAAGGCGACCGAGGACGGACTGCGCTTCGACCATCCTGACACCGACACGTGGAAGAAGAACATGGCGATCTGGATCGATTCGCTCGGTGCCGCCGGCATCAAGATCATCGACAACCCGATCGAGCCGTCGAAGTACTACGCCACCATCAACGGTGATCAGGGTGACCTGATGCGCGCCGGCTGGGCTGCGGACTGGACCAACGCCTCGACCGTGATCCCCGAACTCTTCGGACAGGGTGGTGGATTCAACTACCACAACAACGAGGAGGACCCGGCGTTCGCCGATTTCCAGGCCAAGGTCGACGAGGCCAAGCTGGAGACCGACCGCGCGGCGCAGTCGAAGCTCTGGAAGGAACTGAACCAGTACGTGATCGATCAGGTGTGGTCGATCCCCGGTTCGGCGACCAAGTCGCAGAACCTCGTCGGTTCGAACGTGCGTGGCGCCTACCAGTGGCTCCCGTTCGGTTGGTACAACCTCGGTGGCATCGGCCTCGCCGGCTGACATCTGGAATTGACACGCGAGGTGGGTGGTCGCCGACGGCGGCCACCCACCATCGTGTCCCGGACGCATTGACATGATCTATTTCGTTCTTCGTCGGTCGATCTTCGCGGTCGTTCTGCTGTTGATCGTCAGCGCGTTCACGTTCGTCATCTTCTCCGCCCTTCCTTCCGATCCGGCGGCTCTCACTTGCGGCAAGAACTGCCGGCCCGAGGTGATCGAGTCCAATCGGGAGCGTCTCGGCTACGACCGGCCGTTGATCGAGCAGTATGGCTCGTACATGAAGGGGATCTTCACCGGTCGGACCTACGGCGAGGAGGGATCGTCGATCCACTGCCCGGCGCCGTCCCTCGGCTATTCCTACGACCGGCACGAGTGCGTCACGTCGTTGATCGCGTCCACTCTTCCGGTGACCGCTTCCATCGCGTTGGGAGCTTTCGTTCTCTGGATGGGCATCGGCGTCGGCCTCGGCACCCTGGCGGCGCTCAAACGCGGTAAATGGCAGGACCGCGTCGCCACCGCCTTCAGCGTGATCGGTGTCAGCCTGCCCACGTTCTTTCTCGGTCTCATCTTCATCATGGTGTTCGTCATCTGGACCGGGATACTCCCGTTCCCTCGATACGTGGGGCTCACGGAGAACCCCTTCGATTGGTTCATGGCGTTGTTGCTGCCGTGGTTCGTGTTGGCCATCATCTCGGCGGCCACCTACGTGCGCATGACGCGCAATGGAATCCTCGAGGTGATGAACGAGGAGTTCGTGCGGCTCGGCATCGCCAAGGGACTGTCACGCCGACGCTTGATCGTCACCTACGTCCTGCGCGCCGCCCTGGTGCCCATCGTCACCATCGCCGGTCTCGACTTCGCGTTCCTCCTCGGCGGGGCACTGGTGACCGAGAGCATCTTCAACCTTCCGGGTCTCGGCAAGCTCACGCTCGCCGCGGTGGTGAACTCGGACCTTCCCATCCTCGTGGCGACGACCATGGTGGCGGCGGTCTTCATCGTGGTGGCCAACACCGTGGTCGACATCCTGTACGGCTATCTCGATCCCCGGGTGAGGGCCAAATGACCTTGCTGTCCGTGCAGGATCTACGCGTCACGTTCGGGACCGCCGATGGCGACGTGCACGCGGTGAAGGGTGTCTCGTTCGACGTGGCGGCGGGGGAGACCGTTGCCATCGTCGGTGAGAGCGGATCGGGCAAGTCCGTCACCGCCAACTCGCTTCTGCGCCTCAACTTCGGTGCCGACGTCCGTACCAGCGGACGGATCCTTCTGGAGGGCCGCGACGTTCTCGCCATGAGCGAGGACGAGGTGCGCGCCGTTCGCGGTCGGGACGTGGCGATGATCTTCCAGGATCCCCTCACCGCATTGAACCCGTTCTACACGGTCGGACGTCAGATCGCGGAGGCGTACGAGGTCCATCATCCGGGCACGTCCAAGAAGGATCTTCGGGAGATCGCCCTCGACTCGTTGCGCAAGGTGGGAATCCCGGAACCGACCAAGCGCGTCGATCAGTACCCCCACGAGTTCTCCGGGGGAATGCGTCAGAGAATCGTCATCGCCATCGCGCTCGTGAACAGTCCGAAGATCCTGATCGCCGACGAGCCCACCACCGCTCTCGACGTGACCGTGCAGGCACAGATCCTCGAGTTGATCGCCGCCATGCAGCAGGAGCACGGATCGGCGGTCGTGTTGATCACCCACGATCTCGGTGTCGTCGCCGAGATCACCGAGCGCGTCATGGTGATGTACGCGGGTCGAGTGGTCGAATCGGCGTCGGTCGTCGACGCGTTCGCCACCCCCACGCATCCGTACACGCGCGGCCTGTTGAAATCGGTGAAGAGCCTCGACACCGGCCGTCACGAGCGGTTGGAGTCCATCCCCGGTATTCCGCCTTCGTTGATCAAGTTGCCGTCGGGTTGCCCGTTCCATCCGAGGTGCTCCTTCGCCTCGTCCCTCGGGTCTCGGTGTTCCACGGAGGTGCCCGAGCTCCGTGCGGTGGGTTCGAGCTCGTCCGCGTGCCACCTGCCCAATGAGCGGTTGCTCGATCTGCTGGGAGGTGCCCATGACCGCTGAGGTGGTTCTCGAGGCGCGCTCCCTGCGCAAGTATTTCCCGACCGGTGCGTCGAAGATGCTCCAGCGTCCGACCGCCATGGTTCAGGCCGTCGACGACGTGTCGTTCGGTCTCGAGCGCGGCACCACGCTGGCGGTCGTGGGCGAATCCGGTTGCGGGAAGTCGACCCTCGGTCGATTGCTGGCTCGCCTCATCGAGCCCACGGCGGGTTCCGTCCTCCTGGACGGAGTGGACGTGACCGCGGCGTCCCCGCGTGAGCTCCTCGCCCTTCGACGGGACGTGCAGGTGGTGTTTCAAGACCCGTACGCCTGCTTGAACCCGCGTCACAGCATCGGTCAGAGCATCGGCACTCCCATCCGGATCCAGAAGACCCTGTCGCGCTCGGGCGAGAAGGATCGAGTGCGCGAACTGATGCAGTTGGTCGGGCTGAACCCGGAGCATTACAACCGATTCCCGCACGAGTTCTCGGGAGGCCAACGTCAGCGGGCGGGCATTGCCCGCGCGTTGGCTCTCCAACCCAAGGTGATCATCGCCGACGAACCGGTGTCCGCTCTCGACGTGTCGATCCAAGCGCAGATCCTGAATCTCATGGAGGACCTCCAGACGACGATGGGGTTGTCGTACGTGTTCATCGCTCATGACCTGTCGGTGGTTCGACACATCGCGGATCGGGTGGCGGTGATGTATCTCGGCAAGATCGTCGAGATCGGTGATCCACGGTCGGTGTACGAGCGCACCGCGCACCCGTACACCAAGGCGCTCTTGTCGGCCGTTCCCGTGGCCGATCCGCGGGCGGCCGGTGGTCGGTCCCGCATCGTCCTGACCGGAGACGTTCCGAGCCCGGTGAACCCCCCCTCCGGTTGCCGATTTCGCACCCGCTGCCCCAAGGCCGAGGCGCGTTGCGCCAGCGAGGAGCCGTCGCTGGAGGCGCGTGCCGGGTCCGACGGTGTCGATCACCTCGTGGCCTGCCATTTCCCCGACTGACGCCGTTAGGCTCTGCCCTCGTGCGTGACCTGGTGATGTACTTCATGGTGGTGGTCAATGTCGTTTCGACCATCGGAATGGTCGCTGGCATCCTGATGCACAGCGGCAAGGGCGGCGGTTTGTCCGACATGTTCGGAGGTGGAAGCGGAGCCGGTATCGGTTCGGCGGCCGCCGAGCGCAACCTCAACCGCATCACGTTCGTCGTCGCACTCGTGTGGGTGGTCTCGATCCTCAGCCTCGGCTTCTTGCTGGTTCGCTGATCGGCCCACCCGGCGGTATCTTTGGTGTCCCACGTCGAAGTGGCGGAATAGGCAGACGCGCTAGCTTGAGGGGCTAGTGATCGTAAGATCGTGGGGGTTCAAGTCCCCCCTTCGACACCACACCAATTCAATCCGGACCGGCTCTGAGCCGGTCCGTTTCCATTTTGCGACAATTTGTCGCTTTGTGTACATGGCGCGTGTACACAAAGCGACAAATTGTCGCATTTTGCTTGGGTGAGGGGGATGTCCCGGGGTTTTGGGAATATCCGACACAGCGTCAGTTCGACTTCAGTGCGTCCATCAGCGACCTGAACAGGTCCTCGTAGGAGTCGAGCGCGGGGAACTGCGGAAACTCGGCGATGACGTTGTTCGGGGCGTGAAACAGGAAACCGGCGTGCGCCGCCCCCAGCATCGTGGTGTCGTTGTACGAGTCGCCGGCGGCGACCACACGGAGATTCAGCGACCGGAAAGCCTCGACCGCCTTCTGCTTCTGGTTCTCCTGACGCAGTTCGAAGTCGACGATCCGATCGTCACTCACGATGAGCCGATGACAGAAAATGGTCGGCAGACCCAGTTTGCGCATCAGTGGACGTGCGAACTGCTCGAAGGTGTCGGACAGGATCACCAGTTGGGTCTGCGAACGCAGATCGGCGACGAACTTCACGGCTCCGGGCAGGGGATCGAGACCGTCGATCACGTCTTCGATCAGTGACATCGTGAGCCCTTCGCGATCGAGGATGTCGATTCGGTAGCGCATCAACTTGTCGTAGTCCGGCTCGTCTCGGGTGGTCCGGCGAAGTTCGGCCAACCCGGTGCGTTCGGCGACCGCCACCCAGATCTCCGGCACGAGAACCCCTTCCAGATCGAGGCAGACGAGGTTCTGGCTGGGACCGTTGGCGATGCTCACCGGGTCATTCTGGCATCGAAGCGGACAGACGACCAACGAAGTCCCCACTCGTCGAGTGAGTCGGCTCCCGATCTGTAGTAGAAACGTGGCGTGGGGGCGTGGCGTGCAGGGTTCTGACAACCGTATGCCGTCGGTCAGTTGGTCGTTGCTCGATCAGGATGTTGCGATCATGTCGTGGATGTCCGGTGGAGAAGCCAACGATTGGTGCGTGCGCTGTTGTCGCCGTTATGGCCTGCCGCCCGACATGACGGGGGACGTGCTCTCGGCCACGTGGATTCGACTGCGTCGCGCGCTCGATCGTCGCGATGAACCCTTCGAGGACATCTCGACCGCCGAATCGGCCGCACGGTACGCCGCAAGGGCATGTGAGAACACCGCCATCGATTTCAGTCGCTCGGTCCGTCGCCGACCAGAGGCCGTGGAGCTACGGGTTTTCGATTCCGAGGGTGGCCCCGGGCTGGATTCGTTGCCGCTCGTCGAGAGTCGGGTCTCCCTCGAAGAGCTGCGTCGTGTGGCCGTGGGTCTCGCTCGTGACGGCACTCCGTGCGGAGGTTGCCCCGACGATGTCGTGGTGGCGTCCGCGTTGTGGATCATCAACGCGCAGATCATCGGAGATTCCGGTTCGTTGTCGGACCTCCTGTACGAATCATTGACAGCGGTCGACCCCATGTTCCCGTCCGACCGTGGGGATGCCGCACGACAGCGCA